>NZ_CAKKTK010000030.1:0-50015 GCF_920656135.1 Frankia sp. Cppng1_Ct_nod
TACGTTCACATGTCCAGTCGCTTCGAAGCCCGGGGTGGTTGCCGCCTTCGGAACATTTCTTCGGACTGCGTGCCGATCAGAAGCCATCGGACAGGACGGCCGCGGCGAGCGAGAGCTGCCCCGATGACCCGGCGCCGCCCTGCTGGCCGTTGGAGCCGGGCTGTCCGGCTCCGTCCGAGGTCGACATGCGGATCGTCAGGCTGCCCTGGTTGAGGGTTCCCTGGAAGCTGATCCGTACGACTGCGTCCACCCAGCGGCCTGGTTGGGGCGGCTGGAGTGTCATGGCCGCGGCGGTCTTCCCACCGACGTCCACGCGGACCTGGCCACGAACGCCGAGAGTACCGAGATACAGGTCCAGATGGCCGGAGATCCCGGTTGGCGGGATGGTCAGCCGTAGCTCGCCGGGGGTCTGCACCGCGATCCGCTCGATGTAGTCCTTCCCGGTCGCCTGCGGCCTGCCTCCGTTCCAGTCGAAACGGCCGTTCATCCCGGTCACGACGGTCGGGTTGCCCCCCGTCACGTCAAGCTGACCGATGTACGTGCTTCGCGTGTTCGCTCGCGCCTGCTCGGGCAGGGTTCCGTCCGTGCCACGACCGTAGAGCACCCAGTCCCTGGTCGCCTGCTGTGGAAGTACGACCCGGCCGGCGGGAATGGCGCTCATGCTCAGCCGAAGCTGCCACTGACCGGTGGTCGGCGTCTGGGTGCGGGTCCCGGGCGTTGCGGTGGTCGCCGGGCCGGATGCGGCCGAAGCCGGGTCGGTCGGTCCCGACCAGCCTGTGGGCGAGGGTGATGTCGACGGTGTTGGCATGGACGTCGGGGTCGGGGAGCTGCTCAAGGTGCTCGTTGACGGCAGCGGAGCTGCCGCGACCGTGATGGGTCGGTTGTCGGCGTCCGGCGATACCATCCAAAAGCCGACAACCGTGACGGCCGCGACGCAGACCGCCCCGGTGGCGGCACCGAAAGCGAGCACGGTGGGTCGGTGGCGGAGCCGGGACGAACGTTCCTGTGACGGCCTGGACCGTCCGGTGCTGACCAGCGGGTTCGGGTTGCGTGGTCGGCCGTGGGCGCCTGGGCGCCGGGAGTCCGACATCCGGGCGGGGGTGGTCGGCCCATCGATACGTTCACGGATCCGGGCGGTGTCCGGTTCGTGGGTGGACGACGCGTTCGTGAGCGCAGAGGGTAGCCATGACTCGGGCTCCCTGCGGGGACGCTCCGCAGGGCGACGGCGACGGCTGTGGCCGCGATTACGACAAGGTCCGGTCATGTTGCCTCGCCGCCCCGCAGTCGCGCCCGCGGATCAACCTCCCGTCTTGGGCGCGCAACACTCTTTCGTCTGGTCTCCCCGGAATTCGTCCTCGATCTAGCTGGTGTAGCCGGTGCGGGCGGCGTCACCGCGGGCGCCGTATGGTCGATGTCGGCCGTGCCCGCGAGGAGCAGGCGCTCGAGCGCCCCGGCCCCCTTCGAGGTCTGGCTCTTGACCGTACCGACCGAAATCCCCAGAGTGCGAGCGGTCTCGTCCTCCGAGAGGTCGAACGCGTAACGCAGCACCACGCATTCGCGCTTGCGTGCCGGAAGCGCCATCAGTGCCGCACGGACATCCACTACCGCCGGCACATCCGTGTCGATACTGCAGGTTTCGGCCATGTTGCCGAGCACGCCGAGGCCACGCCGTTCGCGCATGATCCTTCGGATGCGGCTGGTCGCCATGTTCGCGACGGTACGTCGCAGGTACGCGAGCGGGTTGTCGGCCTGGCGGACCCTGTCCCAGTGCCGCCAGGCGGCGGTGAACGCGTCGGCTGTGACGTCGTCCGCCGCATCACGGTCATTGGTCAGCAGGTAGGCGAGCCGTGCGAGCTGGCGGTGGTGTTGTTCGAAGAACGCGTTGAATTCGGCGGCCGGACCCTGACCGTGAAGGAAGGGGCCATCGGCTTCGACCTTGCGCGCAGATTCGACCTTGCGCGCAGAGTCGACCTTGCGCGCAGAGTCGACCTTGCGCGCAGAGTCGCGATCCGTGATGGAATCATCACGATCAGCGTACCCGTCCCGTTCCAACCGGCGTGCTCCCCGCGGCTCGTCAGATGGCCGATACGCCACCCGGTGGGTCTCGCCCGATGGCACTGTTGGCGCTGCACTCGAAGTATGTCCGAGCGGGAGGGCGCGGTCTCCGCCGGGTCGACACAATTCGGTCATCCCATCACGGGACGGGAAAAACAGGACGGCGGGAGGCCTGTCGGCGTCCTCCCGCCGAGCTTCGACGGTGATGTTTCCGGAGGGGGCCCGTCAGGGTACGCCCGCGCCTATGCCCGCGCCGCAAGAAGCTGTTCGTTCCCACCAGCCCGGTCCGTCCCCGCTCGATCCGGAGATCCCGATCCCGGACGACCCGGGCCCGCTGCTCCCCGGCACCCCGGATCTTCCGCCGGCTCCGCACGAGCCGTCCCCGTACACCGAACCCGATCCGGCCGGGCCCGGGGAGCCGCAGCCCGAACCTGAACCGGCGTAGCGCGCCCGATCTGACAGATCGTCGCTACGTCTGATCGTCGGTCTGGGAGAGATGGATACCGGCCCTGGTGGGATGTACTTCCGGATGACTGAGGCAGGACATCTGCTCAGGTGGGAGGACACGGTCAGCGAGAGAGCGTCCCTGGACGACGAGCGGGCGCGCCTCGGTCTAGTTCCCGATCAGCACGTGCTCCTCGTCTGGCGGCGGTGCTACAACCAGGCGGCGGTGCTACAACCAGGAGGATAGGATTTTGGAGGTTACGCGCCGGACGATTCGCTCCGATCGGAGCCCGGTGGTCTACCGGTATGGGTGAGTCGGGTATGGGTGAGTTGCCGCCTCCGATAGCCACGCCCCGCGTCGCCGCAGGTGTCCTCTTCTTCGACGACAGGGGTCCTGTCCCCGGTCTGGACAGCGCGAATCTCCGTGCAGGCCGAGGAGCTGACCGGTTGGGAGTTCGTGGCCGCCGAGGATTTCCCGTCGCACCTCCCACCTCGTCTCAGTCGCCGGATCATGGCGGCGCTGGCCGCCCGCGCCCGAGGCAGGCAGGCGTACCTCGAGCACGGAAATCCCCCGCCGTCAGAGGAGCTGCTGCCGACGCACCTGTGACGCGTCTCCTCCTGGAGGACGCCCCTCGACGGCTGGTCGGGCCAGCTTCAGGGATATGCCGGGCCTGACATTTCTTCCCCGTAGGGCTTAACACGCCCGATGCGTCCGCGGCTATCCGTTCGTCGCGGCGATGATCTGCTCGGCGACCTGACGGGCCTGGTTGCTGGGGATCGCGAAGCCGACGCCGATGCTGCCGGATGTGGTCTGCTGCCGGCCGGGGAAGGCGCTCGTGGAACCGTCCGTCGTCGCGATGGACGAGGTGATGCCGATCAGCTCCCCGGCCGAGTTGACCAGGGCGCCTCCGGAGTTCCCCGGGTTGAGCGCGGCGTCGGTCTGGATTGCCCGGTAGCTGACAGAACCGGTCGTCCCGGCCTCGCGGGCGCTGATGTCGATCTGCCGGTCCACGGCGGAGACCACGCCGGACGTGACGGTCTCGGACAACCCGAGCGGGCTGCCCACCGCAACGACCTGATCGCCTACGCCGACGCCGGCGGAGTCCGCGAACGTCGCGGGGATGAGCCCCGTCGCGGCGATTCTGACGATCGCGAGGTCGGCGGTGGCGTTCTGTCCGATGACCGTCCCGACGTAGCGGGTACCGTCCTGCATCCTGACGGTGACCGTGCCACCGCTTGCGATGACATGATTGTTCGTCAGGATGTAACCATCGCCGCGGATCACAACCCCCGATCCGACCGCCGACCCGCCCGACCCGACAACCTCCAGAGTCACCACACTGGGCTCGATCCTCGCTGCCGCCGCTGCGACCGTGTTCGGCACGGTGTTCGTGGCGGACGACCCCGACCCGGCGGACGTTGCCGTCGCGGTGCTCGCGGCCGTGGACCGGTGGGAAGCGGTCGTCACGGCGGCGCCGACCGCGGCGCCGACCGCGGACGCGGCCAGGCTGAGCGCTGCCAGAGCGAGTGCCAGGCGCCGGCGTCTCGGCAGTGGGACGGCGGGCCCGACCGCCGTGTGCGCAGGCGGGAAGTCCGCCGGCGGGGACATGAAGGGCGATGCCGCACCCGAGGGGGAGCGGGAATCTGTGGACGGGTCGGGCCACCGCTCCCAGGAGGGGGCTCGGTCGCAGGCCTCGGCCGGTCGCGCCGGTGCCTCGGGAACGGCGGCGCTCAACTGCCAGCCGGCCGCCCACCACGGGTCGGCGGCGGGCGTTCGCGTGACCTGCGCGTTCGCGGTGGGCGTGCGAGCCGCGGTCACCGGTTGGCCGGGACCGGCCTGCTGGTTCGGCCTTGCGATGCGGGTGAACGGCGGTGGGAGCGTGGCGACCGACCTGTCCTGGGGTTGTGTGTCGTCCATGTGGTCACTGTGTCCCGGTGACCTGAGCCATTCGTGAAACTGAACCGATGACTGCGTGAGAACGCCGGCTCCGTGGACCGCGTGTCGCGGTTCGCGCACCGCTACTTCCGGTATCTCCTTTCCGTATAACGTGACCGCGTGCGCGCTGTGACAGTGACGTCGTCCGGTGGTCCCGAGGTCATGTCGTGGGCCGAGGTGGACGACCTTGCCTCCCCCGGCCCGGATGAGGTCGCCATCGACGTGGTCGCCTCCGCGGTGAACCGTGCCGATCTACTGCAACGCCAGGGCTTCTACCCACCCCCGCCGGGGGCTTCGGATGTGCTCGGGCTGGAGTGTTCCGGCAGGATCGCCGAGGTCGGAGACGCCGTCACCGCCTGGCGGCCCGGGGACGAGGTCTGCGCGCTGCTGTCCGGCGGCGGCTACGCGGCCAGGGTCAACGTGCCCGCGTCCCACGTACTGCCGGTGCCGGCCGGCGTCTCACTGGTCGACGCGGCCGGTCTGCCGGAGGTGGCGGCCACCGTTTACTCGACGGTGTTCGGGCTGGCCGGCCTGGGCGACGGCGAGGTGTTCCTCGTGCATGGCGGGGCGTCCGGGATCGGAACGTTCGCGATCCAGGCGGTGCGGGCGCTGCGGGGGTCGGTGATGATCGTGACCACCGCGGGCAGCCCCGCGAAGCTGGCGCGGGTCCGCGAGCTCGGTGCCGATCTTGCCATCTCCTACCGGGAGGAGGATTTCGTTGCCCGGGTGCGGGAGGCCACCGACGGCCGTGGGGCGGACGTGATCCTCGACAACATGGGCGGGTCCTACCTGGCTCGTAACGTCGACGCGCTGGCCGTCGAGGGCCGGATCGTCGTCATCGGGCTTCAGAGCGGACGCAAGGGCGAGCTGAACCTCGGAGCACTGCTCACAAAGCGTGGTGTCGTCCATGCGGCGTCGTTGCGGGCCCGGCCGGACGCGCAGAAGACCGCGATCGTCGCGGGCGTCCGCGAGCAGCTGTGGCCGGCGGTCGAGGCCGGGGCGATCCGGCCGGTCATCGACCGGGTGGTGCCGATCGAGAAGGTCGCCGAGGCGCACCGCCACATCGAGGATCTTGGACATGTGGGCAAGGTCGTGCTTGCGGTGAACGCCTGACCGTCCGGACTGTTCGTCGCCGACAGTAACCGGGTCGAATGATATTCCCATCCCGTCTGAGCACCCGTCCGGTCGACCGGGCAGGATGGGCACATGGCAGATCAAGCGGACCCGCGGGTCGTGATCGTTGGACCGGATGGTGCTGTGGACGCCGATCCGTCGAGTACTCGCCCGCGGGTCGTGCATGGTGAGGTCGGTGACGGCTCGGACGCGTCTCTCACCGGGGACGACGAGGGCGACCAGCTGAACACGCTCTCGGGGATGGTCTCCCAGCCGGACAAGGTGATGCGGATCGGCACCATGATCAAACAGCTCCTTGAGGAGGTGCGGGCGGCTCCCCTGGACGACGCGAGCAGAGTCCGCCTCCGCGAGATCCACCGCAACTCGATCAGGGAGCTCTCTGACGGGCTCGCCCCGGAGCTGTCCGACGAACTGGGCCGGCTCACCCTCCCGTTCGACGAGACGCAGACCCCGAGCGACGCCGAGCTGCGGATCGCCCAGGCCCAGCTCGTCGGCTGGCTGGAAGGACTCTTCCACGGCATCCAGACGGCGCTGTTCGCCCAGCAGATGGCTGCGCGTGCGCAGCTGGAGGAGATGCGCCGACGTGCCCTGCCGAGCGGTTCCCAGACGGGGGAGCAGTTCGGTCGCGGCGCCTATCTGTAATCGCGGGCCTGCCGCGGTCAGCTGGCGGGGCTCACCGAGCTCATGTTGAAGTCGGGGACGCGAACGGCCGGCATCCGCGCGAGGGTGAACCAGTCCGCCCACTCGCGCGGCAGCGTCCGGGCCGTGGCCCCGACCTCGGTGAGCCGGCCCAGCAGGTCCACCGGACTCTCGTTGAAGCGGAAGTTGTTGACCGCACCCACGACCTCGCCGTTCTCGACCAGGTAGACGCCGTCGCGGGTGAGCCCGGTCAGCAGGAGGATCTGCGGGTCGACCTCGCGGATGTACCACAGGCAGGTCAGCAACAGCCCGCGTGACGTCTGGGCGATCATCTCGTCGAGGGATGCGGTGCCGCCGCCGTCGAGGGTCAGGTTGTCGATGATGGGCGTCACGGCCGAGCCGGTGTTACGTGCCGAGGTGCGGGTCTGGACGAGCGCGGCCAGCTTGCCATCCCTGATCCAGTCGGTGCGTCGCAGTGGCAGCCCGTTGTCGAACACACTGGACGCCGCCGAGGACGAACCCGCGATCACGAACGGGGTCGCCGGAAGCTCCGGGTCGAGCGGGTCGCTGTACAGGTGCAGCCCGGCCGGGCCGAGCGCATCCCCGACCCTGGTCCCGCCGCCGGCCCTGCTGAAAACGGTGCGTCCCTCGGCGGCGTCGCGGCCGGCGGCCGACCAGTAGGCGTAGGTCAGCAGGTCGGCCACGGCGGACGGTGGCAACAGCGTCTCGTAGCGGCCGGCGGGCAACTCCACCGACCGCCCGCTCCAGGCGAGGCGCCGGCGCAGCAGCGCGTCCGTGTCGGGGACGGACACGTCGGTGAAGTCGTGGGTGGACTGGCCGTGCCATACCGAGGCTGCCGGCGTGGCGGTCTTGGCGTTCCACTCCACCGTGCCGGTCGGCTGGCTGTGCCGCAGCCGAAGCCCCGCGGACGTGCCGAGCCAGGTCGTGGTCAGTTCGTGATGGGCGAAACCGAACAGGCGGCGTCCGTCCGCGCGCGCCGCGCCGAACGCGTCGCCGAGATCGCGGGCGAAGTCGGCGAAGACGCCGGTGCCGGTGCGTTGCGCGGGGTCTGTGAAGGTCGCCTCCGCCACGGCTTCGGCGGCGGCAACCGCGGTCTCGCCGTACGAGTGCGATTCGCCGATGTCGGCACCGGGGCCGAGCAGTTCGGCGTAGTCCTCGGCGTCCTCGGCCTCGCGGGCATCGGCCTCGGACAGTCGCAGCAGTTTCTCCAGGTCGTCGCCGTCCGTGACGCTACTGGCCGAGCGCACCCCGAAGGCCTTTCCCACCACGCTGATCACGGTGACGGACCGGTCGCGGGTCGCGCCGTTGGTGGTGAGGGTGTTGTTGGCCCAGCGCAGGTTCACCGCGCTCGACTCACCGGCGATCACCACACATCCGTCGGCCTCCGACGCTGCCAGCGCCCGTTCGACGATTTCGTGGGACTGCACGCTCACCGGCCTGCCTCTCGCTGGGTGTTGAGAATGTTGATGTCCCGGAACAGTGCGGACGGGCAGCCGTGGCTGACCGCGGCGACCTGGCCCGGCTGGCCCTTGCCACAGTTGAAGGCCCCGCCGAGGACGTAGGTCGACTCACCGCCGACGGCGTCCAACAACCCCCAGAAGTCGGTGGTGGTCGCCTGGTAGGCGACGTCACGCAACTGCCCGACGATCCGGCCGCCCCGGATCTCGTAGAACCGCTGGCCGGTGAACTGGAAGTTGTACCGCTGCATGTCGATCGACCAGCTCTTGTCACCGACCACGTAGATCCCACGCTCCACCCGGGAGATCAGCTCCTCGGTGGTCGGCCCACCCGGCGCCGGCTGCAAGGACACGTTAGCCATCCGTTGGATCGGGACATGGCCGGGGGAGTCCGCGAACGCGCAGCCGTTGGAACGGGCCACTCCCAGCGCGGCCGCGTTCTGCGCGGCCATCCGGCGGTCGAGCTGGTAGCCGACCAGGGTGCCGCCGCGGACGATGTCCCACCGTCCGGCCTGCACACCCTCGTCGTCGTAACCGATCGTCGCGAGACCGTGCGGGGCGGTGCGGTCTCCGGTGACGTGCATGGCCGCGGAGCCGTAGCGCAGCGTACCGATCCTGTCGAGGGTCGCGAACGACGTCCCGGCGTAGGCGGCTTCATAACCCAGCGCCCGGTCGAGTTCGGTGGCGTGCCCGACCGACTCGTGGATGGTCAGCCACAGGTTCGACGGGTCGATCACCAGGTCGTAGCGGCCCGGTTCCACCGAGGATGCCTTGGCCTTCTCCGCCAGCAGGGATGGGATCAGCTCGATCTCGGCGTCCCAGTCCCAGCAGCCCGCGGCCGGACCCGAGACCAGCCACTCCCAGCCACGGCCGACCGGGGGCGAGATCGTGCGCATGGTCTCGAACCCGCCGACGGCACGCTCCACGCGGGTCGCCTCGATCTGACAGATCACCCGGACCCGCTGCTGGGTGGTGGTCGTCCCGGCGAGGTCCGCGTAGAACTTGTTCTCCATCACCTGGCCGAGCCTGCCGTCGACGTGGTCGACGTCCGAGGCGGCCAGCAGGGCGCGGCACAACCCACCGACGCGCTCGATCTTCTCGCTCGCCTCGACGGTGAATGGGTCGACCGCATAGGCCGACACCCACACCGCGTCCGTGTGCACCGGCTCGCCGGCCAGCTCCACCGGTTCGCTGTTCAGCGGACGGGCCACCCGCGCGATCTCGATCGCCTCGCGGGTCACCCGCACGGCCTCGTCGACCGTGAGGTCCACGCCAGCGGCAAACCCCCACGTCCCGTCGTGGACGACCCGCACGGCGAAGCCGACCGACTCGTCGTCGCCGCGGCTTTCCAGACCGCCGTCCCGGAAGGACAGGGACGCGTCGCGGGTCCGCTCGATGCGGATGTCGGCATGGGTGGCGCCGAGGTCGCGGGCGGTCTGCAGCACGGCGTCCGCGAGCGCGGCGCGGGGCAGCGCCAGGAACTCGGCGTCCACATCGTGGTGTGGCGGGCCGGACGTGCCCGAGCCCGGGTGCCCTGGGTCGCCGTGGGTGCCGCCGACACGGGCGCCTCCCGCGGAGCTGGTCGTGGCAGATGTGGCCATAGCCCCATCCTGGCCTTCGCGGAAATGATCTGCCTTTCGGAGCGTCCGGTCAGGGGAAGGGGAAGAGGCGTTCGAGGACGTGGGCCACTCCGTCGGCATCGTTCGAGGCGGTGATCTCGTCGGCGGCGGCCAGCACGTCCGGGTGGGCGTTGGCGACCGCGACGGCATGCCCGGCCCAGGCGAACATCGGCAGGTCGTTCGGCATGTCGCCGAAGGCGATCGCGTTCTGCGCGGCCAGGCCGTAGTAGGCCGCGATCTCCGCCAGCGCGACGCCCTTGGAGACACCCGCCCTGGCGATCTCCACAAGATCATAACTTGATGTGGTGACCATGGCGGCCGACCCGGCGATCCGCATGATCGTGGCATGGGCGTCGGCAAGGTCGCTGCCGTGTGGTTCCCGCCGGACCAGCAGCTTTGTCGCCGGCATTGCCACGAGCAGTTCGGCCATGTGACCGATGACTTCGTGGGGATCAGGCCACATCGTGGTGAAGGCCGGCTCCCGTCCGAACCGCACACCGCTCTCCACCGCGAAGCAGACGTCCGGCACCGCCGCCCGGATCTCGACGATCAGGCGCAGCGCGGTCGCCGTGTCCAGGGTGTGATGTCTGACGGTGGTATGGCTGTCCAGGTCGTAGACGAGTGCACCGTTCGCGCAGATCGCGAGGCCCGAAGCGCCGGTCTGGGTCACGACGTCCGCCATCACCCGGGTCGGGCGGCCGGTGACGAACACCACGAGGGATCCGGCACCCTCGGCCCGCCGCAGCGCGGCCCGGGTGCGGTCCGAGACCGTGCCGTCCGTCCGGATCAGCGTCCCGTCAAGGTCGGTGGCGACAAGCGCGGGACGGAACACAGCAGTTCAGTAAACCAGCGGGGATGGCCGTGCGGTCGATGATCGGAAAGGTTGGTCCTGTCGGGTTCGGGGAGCAGCGGACGCGCGGCCGTTCTGCTGATCTCCTGGCGTTGCCGGCGGCACGACGACCGGTAGCATGCGCGTGACCGGGCGGCGTCCTGGGCGGGGAAAGGCGGTCTTCCGGCGTCCGGTGCGTCGAGCGGTCGAACGTCGAGCGGTCGAACGTCGAGCGGTCGAACGCGGCGCAAGCATTGTTCTTCACGCGTCGCTGGCGGCCCGCAGGAAACCTGGTTGGTACTGGTGAGGATGCAGGGAGGACGCGGGGCGAACGATGATGAAGACGTTTGATGAACTTTTCGTGGAACTGAGTACGAAATGGCGTGAGCGGACCCCGGGATCGGGTACTGTAACCGCTCTTGACCAGGGTATCCACCATGTCGGGAAGAAACTGGTCGAGGAAGCGGCGGAAACCTGGATGGCGGCCGAGCACGAAGGCCGGGAACGCGTCGCCGAGGAGCTGTCGCAACTGTTGTACTGGAGTCAGCTGGTCATGATTTCGACGGGTCTCACCCCCGAGGACGTATACTCGAAGTTGTGATGACAGCTATTCTGTGTGCATTCGGTGTCAAGCTGTGACACGGGGGCGATGATGCTTCGACTTGCGGTGCCCAACAAGGGGGCGCTTGCCACGGCATCCGGTCAGTTGCTCGTCGACGCCGGTTACCAGGCGCATCGGGAATCGGCGGAGCTCGTCATCACCGATACCGAGAACGACATCGAGTTCTTCTTCCTCCGGCCCCGTGACATCGCCGTCTACGTCGGGGCGGGTCGTCTCGACATCGGTATCACCGGCCGTGATCTGCTGATCGACAGCGGTGTCGCCGCCGACGAGTTGCTACCGCTCGGGTTCGGATTCTCGACCTTTCGTTATGCCGTGCCCGAAGGCACTCTGAATGACACCGGTGGCCTGGCGGGGATGCGGATCGCCACCTCGTTCCCCGGCCTGGTCGCCGCCGACCTTGCTGCGCGCGGGATCGACGCGCACATAGTCAAGCTGGACGGCGCGGTGGAGACGGCCGTCCGGCTCGGGGTGGCGGACGCGGTGGCGGACGTGGTGGAGACCGGACGTACTCTGCGCGCCCATGGGCTGGTGCTGCTGGGCGATCCGGTGTTGCGCTCCGAAGCGGTTGTCATCGCGAAGAAGGGGCTGGATCCCGCGCCGGCCCATGAGCGGCTTCTGCGCCGGATTCAGGGCGTTCTGGTCGCCAGGCGTTATGTCATGATGGACTATGACGTTCCGAACACGGTGCTTCAGAAGGCGTGCGAGATAACCCCCGGCTATGAATCGCCGACCATATCGCCGCTGCAACGTGAGGACTGGGTGGCGGTGCGTACCATGGTGCTGCACACCGAGTTGAACCGGGTGATGGATGACCTGTGGGAGATCGGCGCCCGGGGCATCATCGTCTCGTCGATCCAGGCCTGCCGCCTTTAGATCATTTCTGGGTTCGCGTGCGCCCCTGACGTTATCCGCGGAACGTCAACGGTGCATGATCTAGATGGCATGATGGGCTCGCTCTCGGCCGCATCCGGAGGACGTCGGGAGTGTTTTCCGGCAGGCCGGCCCGAAGGGAGAGCCAGACGCGCGTCGAGTATCCGGTCGCCGGGATCGTCGTCCATGCCGCATAGCCGGTCATGACCAGCTCCTCGACTCCGTCAGACCACGGCCCCGCTCACTCCGGTGACGGGACACCACGGGGTGGTCCGATCGAACGGTTGCTCGGCGAGATCCACGGTCGGTTCCGCCATAGCCGCGATGGGACCGTTGCCAGTTACATCCCGGAGCTGGCCCACGCCGATCCGGACGCCTTCGGTATCGCCATGACAACCATGGACGGTCACAGCTACACCGTGGGTGACAGTCGGGTGCCGTTCACGATTCAGTCGGTCTCCAAGCCGTTCGTCTATGCTCTCGCCCTGCGTGACCGCGGGTTGGACGACGTCATCGGCCGCGTCGGCGTCGAACCCACCGGGGACGCCTTCAACGCCATCACGCTCGAGCCTGGCACCGGCCGTCATGGCGGCGACACTGGCGCTTGGCGGGGTCAACCCACTGACCCGGACAGCGGGTCCTGTCCGAGGCCCAGGTAGGGACCGTTCTTGCGGTGATGGGAACCTGCGGCATGTACGACCATGCCGGCAAGTGGATGTTACAGGTCGGTCTGCCGGCCAAAAGTGGGGTGGCCGGTGGTGTCTGCGCGGTGCTTCCGGGTCATCTGGGTATCGGTCTGTACAGCCCGCCGCTCGACGACAAGGGCAACAGCGTCCGCAGTGTCCTCGCCTGCCGGGAGATGTCCGACCGGTTCGCGTTGCATCTGCTGCGATCGGGCGGTCAGGCCGCGCATCCGGTACGTAACACCTACCGCGGTGACACCGTCAGCTCCAAACGCATCCGACCGAAACGTGACCGTGTGGTGCTGGACCAGTCGGGTGCGACGATCGTCGTTCACGAGCTGCAGGGCGATCTCGATTTCTCGAGCACGGAGAGGGTCGTGCGTACGGTATGCAACCAGCTTGAGGGTGTTTCCTGGATCGTGTTCGACCTGCGCCGGATCGGTGTGATCGACGAGGCGGCGATCAGTCTGCTCGCGGTGCTGTTGGCGGAGCTTGCGGAGCGCGGGATCACGACCCTGTTCGCCGACCCGCGCCAGCTGCCGGCGGTGGCCGGGCTGATGCGGGCGGACCTCACCACCTTGCCGCCCACCGTCCGGGTCCCGTTCGGAGCGCAGGAACTGCTCGCCGGACTGAGCCGTGACGAGGTCACGGTCGTCAGAACGCTCACTGAGAGCCGGACCTACCCGCGCGGATTTGTGATCTTCGATGAGGGTGACCCGGCGGACTCCATCTATTTCGTGACCCGCGGTCTGGTCAACGTCGAGGCACGGGCAGGGAAGGCCCCACGATGGTTCCGACTCAACACCGTGCCGGCCGGAACCGCCTTTGGCGAGCTTGCCCTTGTTGACGGTGGGTTACGTTCCAGCCGGATCGTCGTCGCCGAGGATGCCGAGTGCGATGTGCTGTCGGTCGGCGCGTTCGAGAATCTGCGCCGCGAAAACCCACGTGTCGATGCAGGACTGACGGGACTGAGAACGACCGCAGGTCATCCCCAGCGGTTGCTGAGGATCAGCGACATGCCCTCATTACGGGTCGCGGTACTGAGGAACTGCCCGCGCACCGCCGAGGTGACCGTGCGCGCACCTGGTTTGCGCACACCCCGCATGGACATGCACAGATGCTCGGCCTCGAGTACCACCATGACCCCTCTGGGCGACAGCGCCTGTTCCAGGGCGTCGGCGATCTGCGTGGTCAGCCGTTCCTGCACCTGAGGCCGTCGCGAGTACAGGTCGACCAGCCGTGCGAGCTTCGACAACCCGGTGATCTGGCCATTTTCGTTGGGGATGTAGGCGACATGGGCCTTCCCTGCGAACACGACCAGGTGGTGTTCGCACAGCGACGTGAAGTCGATGTCGCGAACCAGCACCATCTCCTCGTGGCCCTCGTCGAAGACGGTGGTCAGCACCTCGGACGGATCCCGCCCGAGGCCCTCCACCGCCTCCTGGTAGGCGCGCGCAACCCGCTCGGGGGTCTTGCGCAGGCCTTCCCGGTCGGGGTCCTCACCGATACCGATCAGCAGCTCGCGGATGGCACGAGCGACCCGCTCATGGTCGAACGGACGGACCGCCCGTGGCCCGAGGTCCGGCCCACGCCGTTCGGCGCCGGCGACGCCGTCATCGCCGACGCCGTCATCGCCGACGCCGTCATCGCCGACGCCGACGCCGACGCCGCCATCGGCATCCGCAGGAGCCGACGGCGTGTACCCGGTGGCTGCGAGACCGTAGTCGGTCGTCAACGGCGTCCCCTGTCGTCGTCGTTCGGCAACGTCGGTGGCGCCCACGGATTGGAGATCCGCGGTGCGGGTGACGTCGGGTCTGTCGGTGTCGGGCCGGTACCTGCGTCCTCCTGCGGCGTCCTGGAGGAGTCGTCGGATGAAACCTGACCGGACCCAACGCCATTCCCGGTTGCCGCCGGGGAGCCGTTCCCGTTGCCGTTCTCCCGGACAGCCTGACCCGCGGTGGTGCCACCGACCAGGTCGGTAACGTCGCCGGGCTTACGTAGGCCCAGTTCGGCCGGGGTCATCACCGGCGGCCGGTCGGACGGGAGGCGCTTGCCGACACCCGTGTACGAGCCGCGGCTGGGCCGTTTCTGCACGGTCGCGAAGATTTCCAGGACCTCGTCCTTGCCGAGGGTCTCGACGTCCATGAGGCGTAGGACGAGATTGTCGAGAACATCCCGGTACTGGACGAGGATCTCCCACGCCTCGTCGTGCGCCGACTCGATCAGTTGGCGGACCTCCGCGTCGATCTCCGCGGCGACCACCTCGGAGTAGTCACGCTGGTGTCCCATGTCACGCCCGAGGAACACCTCGCTGCTCTCGCCGCCGAACTTCAGCGCCCCGAGCCTGTCGCTCATCCCGAACTGGGTGACCATTGCCCGTGAGATCTTCGTGGCCTTGTCGATGTCGTCGCTGGCGCCCGTGGTCGGCTCGTGGAACACGAGCTCCTCGGCGGTCCGCCCGCCCAGGCACACCGCTAGCTGGTCCAGCATCTCCGACCGGGTCTGCAGGTAACGGTCCTCGAGGGGTAGTTGCATGGTGTAACCGAGCGCTCGCCCACGCGGCAAAATCGTGATCTTGTGGACGGGATCGCTGTTCGGCAGCGCATGCCCGACCAGCGCGTGTCCGCCCTCGTGATAGGCGATCCGCTTTTTCTCCTTGTCGCTCATCACGCGGTTCTTGCGCTCCGGACCGGCCATCACCCGGTCGATCGACTCCTCCAGCAGGGCCGAGGAGATGAACTTCAGGTCCGACCGGGCGGTGAGCAGTGCGGCCTCGTTGAGGACGTTCGCGAGGTCCGCGCCGGTGAACCCGGGGGTCCGGCGCGCGATGACCAGCATGTCGACGTCCGCCTCGATCGGCTTGCCCTTGGCATGGACCTTCAGGATCGCCTCGCGGCCGAGCAGGTCGGGCCGGTCGACGACGATCTGTCGGTCGAACCGCCCCGGGCGCAGCAACGCCGGGTCCAGGATGTCGGGCCGGTTCGTGGCGGCGATGAGAATCACGCCGCCCTTGACGTCGAACCCGTCCATCTCGACCAGGAGCTGGTTGAGGGTCTGCTCGCGTTCGTCGTGGCCACCGCCGAGACCGGCTCCGCGGTGGCGACCCACCGCGTCGATCTCGTCCACGAAGATGATCGCGGGTGCGTTGGCCTTGGCCTGCTCGAACAGGTCCCGGACGCGGCTTGCGCCGACACCGACGAACATCTCGACGAAGTCCGAACCGGAGATCGAGTAGAACGGCACACCGGCCTCGCCGGCGACCGCGCGGGCGAGCAGGGTCTTGCCGGTGCCCGGTGGTCCGTACAGCAGTACACCTTTGGGGATCTTTGCCCCCATCGCCTGGAACTTACCGGGGTTCTCCAGGAACTCCTTGATCTCCTGAAGCTCCTCGATGGCCTCGTCGGCCCCGGCGACGTCGGTGAACGTGGTCTTCGGCGTGTCCTTGTTGACGAGCTTGGCCTTGGACTTGCCGAAGTTCATCACCCGGTTGCCGCCGCCCTGCATCTGGTTCATGAAGAAGAACAGCAGGAGTACGACGAGCAGCACCGGGAGCAGGTTGAGCAGCAGCGACAGGAAGAGGTTGCCCTGATCGACCTTGACGTCATAGGCAACGTTCTTCGTGTGGAGCTGGTTGGCGAGCGTCGTCGCCTGGTCGGTGACATAGGACGACTCGTACTTCGAGCCGTCCTTCATCTTGAGTTCGATGCGTTGCTTCGAGTCCTGGATGGTGGCGGAGGCGACCTGTCCGGAGTCGATCTGTTGCTGGACGAAGTTCAGGTCACGCTTGGAGTACTCGCTTGAACCCGACAACACCCCCGTCGTGAGAATGATCACGAACAGGGCCAGGAGCAGCAGAGGCACCCAGCCACGGAAGATTCTTCTTGGAGTCATCTGCCTGGAGCGCTGGACACGCGCGCTCCACCCTCCTGACGTGTGTGCTGCCCTCGATCGGGATTCCCTTGTGCCGAGGGTACCGCCGGTGCGCGCGCTATACCGCGCTCACATCCGAGCAACGGGCGACTGAAGCGTCCTGTTCCACCTCAGTGCCCCGAATGGGCGAAAGATCGAGTGATCCGCAACCGGCGATCCCCGTGCCGCTACCGGGCCCCGCGCTCGATCGCGTCCTCGGTCAGCGTCCCGACGAAGGGCAGGGTGCGGTAACGCTCGGCGTAGTCGAGGCCGTACCCGACGACGAAGGCGCTCGGGATGTCGAAACCGAGATAGCGGACGTCGATGTCGACGGCCAGCGCCTCCGGCTTGCGTAGCAGCGCGAGCACCTCCAGGGACGCGGGTCCACGTGACCGCAGGTACCGCAGCAGCCAGGACAGCGTCAGGCCGGAGTCGATGATGTCCTCGACCACGAGGACGTCCCGGCCCTCGATGGAGCGGTCCAGATCCTTCAGGATGCGCACCACACCCGAGGAGGACGTTGACGAGCCGTACGACGACACCGCCATGAACTCCATGGTCACCGGCACTGTCAGTGCTCGGGACAGGTCGGCCATCACCATCACCGCACCCTTGAGCACACCGAGGAGCAGCACCTCGCGCCCGGCGTAGTCGGCATCCACCCGGGCCGCGAGCTCGCCGATCTTCGTGGCGATGTCGTTGGTGCTGACGAGGACCTCGTCGATGTCGGGATGCGCGTCGGGCCGCTCGGGGATCTCGGACCCGGACGTCCTCTCGTCCGACACCGTGTCGCTGGACACCCTCTCATTGGACACCGTTCGCACAACGGACACCTGAGCCTCCCTGGAGTGTCCACGCGGTCCGCCACCGGCGGCGGCGCGCGTGGGGGTGCTTGACGGGATCCCCGGCCCGGGTCTGCCCGACCGCGGTCGACGGGACGCATCCCCCCGGCCCGCGGCCTGCGACCCGGCGGCCTGGAACACCGAGATCCTGCCATCCGCACGCACCGCCATGACGCCCGACGGCAGCGGGACCGGTTTCTGCCCGCGCCACCTGGTCACCAGTTCGTCCATGGCCTGGACATGATCGGCCCGCAGGCCGGTCGGCGCACTACCGGCCGCCAGCGCCGCCCGCCGCAGCACCCGCCCGCGAAGCGCCCTACTGAGACCGGCGAGACCATCGAGGTCCAGATCGATCCGGACGGGTGGCTCGGGGGAGTGGTCCACACCGCTCTGCGGCACGGTTTCCGGCCCGCCCTGCGGTCCGCCAGGTGGCTTCGTGAGCCGGTCGTAGGCCAACCGGTCGTAGGCAGCGGTCGCGTCCATGTCGAGCGCGTCGGTGTCCGCTCGAAGGAGGTCCGCGGTGCGGGCAAGGGCCTCGGCGATGCCCGGCCCGAGAGCATCCTCAAGGATGGGCAGGGCACGGTGGCGGACTCGGGCCCGGGCGAACGCCTCGTCGGCGTTCGTGGGGTCGTCCCACGCGGTCAGCCCCTCGGCGAGGCAGGCACGGTGCGTCACCGACCTGCGGATGTCCAGCAGCGGGCGCCGGATCACCCCGTCGGAACGCGGCATGCCCGCGAGCGAGCGCGCCCCGGAACCGCGGGCGAGCCGCAGCAGCACCGTCTCCGCCTGGTCGTCGAGGGTGTGTCCGAGCAGCACCGCGCTCGCACGCAGGCGCCGTGCCGCGGCAAGCAGGGCGGCCCGGCGGGCGTCGCGGGCGGCACCCTCCGAACGTGGGGAATGGGCGGGCAGCACATCAACGGGGTCGAGGCCCAGTTCCCGCCCCTGCGCGGCAACCGCGGCCGCGTGCGCGGTGGAGCCCTCATACCAACCGTGATCGACAGTGACCAGTCCGGCGCGTAGTGCCCGGCGGGGCGCTATGAACGCGAGCGCGGCCGCAAGCGCCAGCGAGTCCGGCCCGCCGGAGCAGGCCACAAGCACAAGGCTACCCGGCGCAAGATCGACAATCGACCTGCGGACGGCGACTCGGACCTCGACCGCGGCCCTGCGCTCATCCATGCCGGCTACTCCTGAGCGGCCGCGTTCCGCCGCCTAGGCCGACATGGGCGGACGCGAGCCCAGGACACGCTGCATCCAGGCACCCGGATCGACCAGTTCCGCGCGGGTCGGCAGCGTCTCGGGGGACTCCCAGACCAGGTTGAAGGCGTCCACCCCGGTCTCGGCGACGACAGCCCGGACAAAAGCGCCGCCCTGCCGGTACTGCTGGAGTTTGAGGTCCAGCCCGAGTAGTCGGCGGACGAACCGGTCGATCGGTGAACCGCCCCCACGTCGGCCCTCGAACCGTGCCCGGATCTCGGTGACGCTCGGCACGACCTTGGGGCCGACCGCGTCCATGACATGGTCGGCGTGGCCCTCCAACAGGGTCATCAGTGCCTGCAGACGGTCCAGGACCTGCCGCTGGGCGGGCGTCTGGAGCGCCTCCACGATGCTCGTCGCGTTCGGCCCACGGTCGAGCACGGCGCCGCGCACGGCCGCGACGGCCGACTTCACCCGTTCGGCAAGCACGTCCGGGTCGAGGTCGGTCGCCTCGATGAACGCCCCGATCTCGCCTTCCAGATGCGTCCGAAGCCACGGGACGGCGGTGAACTGGATGCGGTGGGTCTGCTCGTGCAGGCAGACCCACAGCCGGAAGTCACGCGGGTTGACCGCCAGGGCCTGCTCGGCCTGGGCGATGTTCGGCGCGACCAGGCTGAGTCGTCCCACCGGACGGGTGGCCAACCCGGCGTCGGTGGAACCGCCGGCGAGCGGAGCCTTCTCGAACGCCGGAGCCCCCTCGAGCGACAGCCCCGCGGAACCCGGGACCGTGGCCGCGGTCCCGGCGGTCCCGGCGGGGTCGGCGGGGTCGGCGGGGTCGGTCGGGCCGGTTTCCTCGGGCGGCAGAAAGACCTCGTACTGCCCCAGGACCTTTCCGGCGAGGTAGGACAGCGCGGTGCCGAGCTGGACGCCGGTCACCCTGCGCCCGACGGCGGTCGACAGCTTGCCCCGGTCGCGGTCGGCGAGTTTGTCCAGCAGCGGGACGGTCACCACCCGTAGACCCGCGACATTCGACCGGACCCACTCGGGACGGTCGACCACGGCGATCGGCGTGGCCGGACCGGCCGGATCCAGCCGGGTGTAGGCCTGGACGTGGTCCTCCGCCTCCACGGCCAGCCGTCGTAGCTCCGTCACCACCACGTCCGCCTCGGCGCGGGCCAGGGGCGGACCGGGTCGGACAAGCCGCCGGGCCGTGGCTACTGCGAGGTCCCAGTCGACTAGCTCAGCGTCCACATCCGCCAGCCTATGTCCCGCCCCCGACGGATGACAGGCTTTATCGCCAGCGCGCCGACTGCTTTCAGCTGATCTCGACCGAGATCAGCATCCGCACGAGGCGAGCGTCACGGTCACCTGGTCGAGGGCGTTGCGTGCGGAGCTGCTCTCCTCGACCGGGGCGAACAGCCCGAACAGCAGGAGCCGACCGTCGGCGTCCACGAGCTGACCTGCGAGGCTTGTGACGGTCCGCAGGCTGCCTGTCTTCGCCCGCACATCGCCGGCACCGGCGCGGGTGTCGGGCGAGCCGTAGCGGTCGCCCAACGTCCCCGAGAAGCCGGCTACCGGAAGTCCCGTGATCAGCGTTCGCAACGCGGGGTGCCCGGGCATCACGGCGGTCCGGAGAACCGCCACCAGGGTCGCCGGAGCGATCTGGTCGGACGTCGACAGGCCGCTGGTGTCCGCCAGGGTCGCCCCGGTGGTCGACACGCCCAGTTCCCGCAGGACGCCGAGCACCGCCTGGGTGGCGCCGGCGAAAGATGCCGGCAGACCGCGGGCACGAGCCACCAACCGGCCCAGGTTTTCGGCCAGGTCGTTGTCGGAGTAGGTGAGCATCCGCTCGACCAACAGCGGGATCGGTGGGCTGTGGACCGCGGCGACCTGTCGGGCGTCGGTGGACACGCCGGTGGCGACCCCGGCGGGCATGGCGCCTGTTCCGGCCGAGCCAACCTGGACCCCGGCCTGACGCAGCGCCATCGAGAAGGCGTTCGTGGCAGCCGCGGTCGGATTGGACGTCCGCGGCCCGGTCGCGCCCGGCGCGGGACGCCCGCCATCGACCTCAAGCGCGGAGACCGGCGTGACGTTGCCATCCGTGACGTAGCTGTCGCGCCATCCTTCGGCTGTGGACGGTCCGGTGAACAGCGTCCCGTCCCCGATCAGTCGGTCAACCCGGGTGATCCCGGCCTTGCGTACCTGGGCGGCCAGGTCCGTCAGACGGGCGAGGGACGGATAGCCCGCCGGACCGGTCGCGGCGGTGAGCGTCGGATCGCCCGCACCCACCAACCACAGCGTCCCGCCGCTCTCCGACATGCCGGTCATGCCGGTCGCGGGCGGCGTGTAGAGGACCCGGGTCGTCAGGGTGTCCGTTGTCGCGAAGGTCGTCAGCGCCGCCGCCGCAACGACGGTCTTGAGCGTGGATGCCGGTGCCACCGGGGTGGCGGAGCGGCGATCGAGCAGCACGGACCCGGTCAACGCGTCCAGGATCAGCACGGACGGGTTGCCGATCGCGGGGTTCGCCAGCGGTCCGGTGAGCCGGGAGCTCACCGTCGCGGGGTCGGCGGCCCGTGCCGTCGGGGCGAGCGCCGCGAACGGTGCAGCCGCCGGCCGCGGCTTGGGCTGGACCACGGTTGGCCCGTCGACCGGTGAAACCGACAACTGGCCGGCGAGCAGCGCCCCGGCGATCGCGGTGAGCCCACCGACCCGGCCCGGCATCGGAGGGGTCACGTGCGGGAGACTACGTCCAGCGGCCGGCGGCGGCGTGACCGTGGGGGGACCTGGGTCGTATCGCACCGGCGGGGGAAGGCCATGGGCGAGAGACCCGGTGGCCGATCCAGGTCGGCAGGCTTCACCGTGGGTCTACTCGACCGCAGGTGGGACGTCACCTGCGGGTACCCGAGGAATCTTCCAGGTGGCATCCATGGGCTCCGACACTGGTAACAAGGACACAACAAGCGGGCGGTCCGGACGGGACGCGCCCACCGACATGACAGGGGAAGGTGTGGACCTCGAGTTCGATGTGACCATTGAGATCCCGAAGGGGCAGCGCAACAAGTACGAAATGGATCACCACACCGGGCGGATCCGGCTCGACCGGATGCTGTTCACGTCCACCCACTACCCCTCGGACTACGGGTTCATCGAGGGTACGCTCGGCCGGGACGGTGATCCTCTGGATGCGCTCGTCCTGCTGGAGGAGCCGACGTTCCCGGGTTGTCTGGTGCGTTGCCGGACGATCGGCATGTTCCAGATGAGCGATGAGAAGGGCCCGGACGACAAGGTGTTGTGCGTGCCGGTCGCGGACGTCCGTCAGGAACACCTGCGTGACATCAGGCACCTTCCCGAGTTCGACCGGCTGGAAATCCAGCACTTCTTCGAGGTCTACAAGGACCTGGAGCCGGGCAAGTCGGTGGAAGGTGCGTCCTGGGTCGGTCGTTCCGACGCGGAGCGGGAGATCCTTGCCTCGATCCAGCGTGAACAGGACGCGCTCGCCACCGAGAGCAAGCTCGGTGACGGCTCCGACCTGGACGTTGCGCAACCATCCGAGCCGGAGGTCAGGTCCGCGTGACGCACGGCTGAGGCCCGGCGTCGGCCGGCGGTCCCGGTGCCGGCGGGGGTGTCGATGGCTGATCGTGGTTGCGGTAGTGGATCTTCAATGATTTGCTGCCGCGACCATGATCCCTATCGATTTGATCATTCTGCGGTGAGGGGGTCTGAGCCGGAGGCGGGGATTGAACCCGCGACCTATCGCTTACGAGGCGATTGCTCTGCCACTGAGCTACTCCGGCGTCTGGCTGACCGGCTCCGAAGAACCTGGGCCGCTCCCGAGTATGCCAGACCGACGAGGGCTTCTCGGGTCGGTGACGGGCGGGCCGGTGGGGTATGGGACGCCCGGGTCGTGATCGGCCCCCGAGGGCGTCATCGCCAAGATCTACAGGATAGGTTCCCGCTCGCGCTCCCATGTGTCTCCGATGTCTATTAATTGACGGCGAGTAATTTTTCCATTACCGATGCGTATCGGAATCGCCGATCCTGACCCGTCCCGCTACCCCGCTCGCAGCGGTTCCGGAGAGCGTGCGTAGGGTTTCGACCATGACCGGGGACGCAACTGCAACAGCAACGCGGGGGGCTTCCCTGCTCGTCGCCGAGGATGACGAAGCTTCTCGAGTTGCGCTTGCTCGAAGCCTTGAACGGTTCGGGTATCGGGTCCTGGAGGCGGCGGACGGTGAGGCCGCGCTCAAGCTCTTCCAGACCACTGAAATCGATCTTGTGGTGCTCGATGTCGCGATGCCGCGGATGGATGGATTCGCCGTCCTGAGTCGGCTGCGGCAAACCAGCGAAGTACCTGTGATCATGTTGACCGGTCGGGCCGAGGAGGTCGACCGTGTCGTCGGCCTGGAGCTCGGGGCCGACGACTACGTGGTCAAGCCGTACTCCCTGCGGGAACTCGTCGCGCGGGTCCGTGCCCGGCTGCGCCGCCGTCCGGTGGAGCCGCCGCCGCAGCGCACCGGCGACGGAAACGACCCGCTGGTCTATGGAGATGTCTCCATAGACCTGCGTGCCCGCGAGGTTGCGGTTGGGGGTGAGCGCATTGACCTCACCGCGCGTGAATACGAGCTGCTCGCCTTCCTGGCCCGCCACCCGCGCCGTGTTTTCAGCCGCGAGGAGCTGCTGGAGCAGGTCTGGGGTACGCGCTTCCAGGACCCGGCAACTGTCACCGAACATGTGCGCCGGGTCCGTACCAAGGTCGAGGGACGCCCACCGCAACGTCGGCTTGTCACCACCTTGCGTGGTATGGGCTACCGCTTCGACCCCTGACCGTCAGGGTCCTGACCGCCAGGGTCCGGCTCCGACGTATCCTCCTCACGAGGATGCGTCAGGGTCGCGCCCTGGTCGCGGGATGTCTGGCGCCGCAGACGCCGGCGGGCCCGGGCGTTATCCGGTGCCGCTGTCTGCGGTGCCGCTCGGTCCAGAGCGGACGTTCCCGGACGGGCCATGCCTGTTGCGACCGTGCTGTCATCCGGGTCGGAGGCATGCTCGGACCGGCCGGTGGTCCGGCCCGATTCACCGATGGCCGGGCCAGGACCGGAGTGGGTCGCATCGTATTCCTTGCGTGACCCGCAGACACTCGCCCGACTGCACGCGCATCGTCCGCCGCCGGCGTCCAGCCTGACGACGACCTGGTCGCGTGGTACGTCGTGGGAGACGACCCGTCCGTCTCCGTCGGGGGTGCTCACCCGTGCTCCCACCGCCGGAGTCTCGGCCTTGAACTGCTCGTAGAGCGGATGCTCGTACCGAAGGCAGCACATCAGCCGGCCGCAGGCACCGCTGATCTTCATGGGATTCAGCGGAAGGTCCTGGTCTTTGGCCATCCGGATACTGACCGGTTCGAAGTCGGTGAGAAACGTGGCGCAGCACAGGTCGCGCCCGCAGGAACCGATCCCGCCCTGGATTCGCGCGCTGTCGCGGGCGGAGAGCTGACGCAGGTCGATCCGGGCGCCCAGAGTCCGGGCGAGATCGCGTACGAGCGCTCGGAAGTCGACCCGATGATCGGCAGTGAAGTAGATGGTGAACATGTTGTCGGCTTGGACGTAGTCGACCCCGACGACCTTCATGGGCAACTCGTGTTCGCGGATCAGCCGCTTGGCGGCGACCCGCGCGGTCGCCCGGCGACGCCGGGAGACCGCGTACCGTTCGATGTCGGCCTGCTGCGCCATCCCGGCGAGGACCGGCAGACCACCTATGTCGTCGCTGACCCACTGCGGAGCCCACATGCATTCGGCGACCTCGGGCCCGGCATCGGTCGGGATGAGAACCTTGTCACCGACCTTCGGCGAATGCGGCCCCGGGTCGGCGTAATAGAGCCGCCCACGCGGGGAAAAGGTGACCGCACACATCATCGGCATACCGTCCGTACCGCCTTCCGACCTGCCTGCTGATCATTTTTCTGTTGATCGTCGTTGGCCGGACGACACGGTGGTTGCCGTGACCAGACGGTGGCCGTTCCGTCAGAGTACGCCGGACCCGCGTGCCGGTCCGGTGGATGAACGGCTCGCATCCCGATACGTTGGCTGTCCGACCGGGTGGTCAGAGCAGCCGGACGGCGGTCGTGCCGGGGTCGGCGGACAGCCGGTAGACCGCGTAGGGAGCCGCGATCACCGGCGCGGCGACGTTGCGCACCAGCGTGCCACCGGGGGTGACCCCACACTCGCGGCCGTAGTGGGCATGACCGTGAACGGCCAGCGTGACCGGTACGGCCGACGAGTCGATGGCAGCGGCCAGGTGATGGTTACCGAGGAACGGATAAAGCTCGAGTGGTTCCCCGTCAAGGGTGTCGGGAACGGGGGCATAGTGCGTGAGCGCGATCCTCCACTCGGTGTCGAGGCTGTTGATGGCAGTGCCGAGCAGCTCGGCGGTCCGTTGCCCGTGGCGGGCGAAGGCCTTCATCTCGTTCTCGCCGAAGATCTCCGCGCTGCGCCCGGCAAAGCCACCGGCGAATCCCTTGCCACCGGCGATCCCGATCGTCGTCCCTGCGGCGACCACGGTCGCTACCGACCCGTCGAGGACGGTGACCCCCACATCGGTGAGCATCTCGGTGATCCTGGTCTGCTCATCGTGGTCGTGGTCGTGGTTGCCGAGGACCGCGACGACCGGCAGGTCGAGCCCCCCGAACACCTCGCACACGGCCTCCGCCTGGGCGAGCCGGCCGCGGTCGGTGAGATCTCCGGCGAGCAGTAGTACGTCCGCGTCGTTCGCCGCCCGTTGGAAGAGCGGACGCAGTCTCGGCCCTGCTCCCGCTTCGACGTGCAGGTCCCCTACTGCCGCGACTGCAACCATGTTCCCACCTTCCTGTCTTTCGACCATGATCGTGCGGTGTCCACCGGCGCGCCAGGTGCGGATGTCGGAATGGGTGTCGGCGTGGCCCAACTGGGGTGGAGACTACGAAGTGATGAGCGAACGGGATGCGGTATCCGGTGAATCCTCCGGTGAAATCTTCAGCCGGGCCGGTGGCGCAGCCGGGTGCGCGGTCGACGTCGGGGCGCATCCCGACAGCGCCATCGGGTCGTGCCCGCCGCACACACGGGTGTACCAGGGAGGCATGATCATAGCTTCCGGCTTCCCGATCTCGATGGTCAGTGACTATCTCGAGCAGCCGGACACGGTCGTGTGGCTCGACCTGTGCGCACCCGAGCGCGCCGACCTCCATGTCATCTCCGACGAGCTGAAACTCGATCCGCTGGCGGTGGAGGATGCGGTCAGTCCCGGTGAACGGCCGAAACTCGACCGTTATCGCGACCACATTTTTCTGAATGCCTATGCCGTAGAGCTCGACGTCCGCACCGGACGGCTCGCCACGCACGAGGTTTCCGCGTTTGTCACGCCGCGGGCGTTGGTTACCGTTCGCGGCGACGAGCATTTCGACGTGGCCGCGGTGGTCCGCCGTTGGGACGACAACGACGACCTCGCCGGTCACGGGATCGCATTCCTTCTACACGGCCTGATCGACTACCTGGTCGACGGCTATTTCGATGCGGTGCTGTCCCTGGATGCCGCGATCGAGGAGCTGGAGGACCTGCTTTTCGATGACACGCCGCACGATGCCCTTGTGCAACGGCGTAGTTTCGAGCTCCGCAAGAGCCTTGTTCTGCTGCGGCGCGAGGTGCTGCCGATGCGGGAGGTCGTCAACACCCTGCTGCGCCGTGATCTACGGCTTGTCGGCGAGGGAATGGCCTCGTACTTCCAGGACGTCTACGACCATGTGCTGCGCGTAACCGAATGGACGGAGAGTCTGCGCGATCTCGTCACCACGATCCTGGAGACCAACCTGACCATTCAGGGTAACCGGCTCAACGTCGTCATGAAGAAACTGACCGGATGGGCCGCGGTGATAGCGGTACCAACCGCTATCACCGGATTCTACGGCCAGAACGTTCCGTATCCGGGATTCGGCGCGGAATGGGGTTTTGTCGTCAGTCTGATTGTTCTTCTCGGGTGCGCGGGCGGGTTGTACCTTCTCCTGCGCCGACGGGGATGGCTGTAGAAAACGGGGATGGCTGTCGGAAACAGCGCCACCGTGTTGGCGGCCGCTCGGCCGTTCAGCCGCTCGGCCGCTCGGCCGTTCAGCCGCTCGCCGCCCGGAGCAGGTGTCGGGCGATGATGAGCTGCTGAATCTGCGAGGTGCCTTCGTAGAGCCGGAAGAGCCGCGCGTCCCGGTAGAAGCGCTCGACCGGCACGCCCCTGATGTAGCCGGCGCCACCGTGGATCTGGACGGCCCGGTCGGCGACCCGGCCGACCATCTCGCTGCAGAAGTACTTCGCCGCGGATGGTCCGACCTTGGTGTCGGTGCCGGCGTCGAAGGCTCGCGCTGTCTCCACCACCAGCGCTCGGCCGGCGTACAGGTCCGTCACCGAGTCTGCGATCATGCCCTGGACGAGCTGGTACTCCCCGATCGGTCGGCCGCCCTGCTGGCGCTGCGCCGCGAAGGACACCGACTCGTCCACCAGGCGTTGCGCAAGCCCGACGCACAGCGCGGATATATGGATGCGGCCGTGGGCCAGGCAGCGCATGGCGGTCGCGAAGCCGTAACCCTCGCCGGCATCCCCGCCGACAAGGTGCGTGTGCGGGACGCGGACCTCGTCGAGGTACACGTCCGAACTCCACGCGCCGGCCTGCCCCATCTTGTGGTCACGCGGCCCGATGGTGAGCCCCGGGGTGCCCTTCGGCACGATGAAGTTGGAGATGCCGCGGGTCGCCGGGACGTCGGGGTTCGTCCGGGCGAAGACGAAGATCGCGTCGGCGATCGGGGCGTTGGTGATGTAGCGCTTCGCGCCGCTGATCACCCACTCGTCGCCGTCCCGATAGGCGCTGGTGGTCAGGGTGGACGGATCGGATCCAGCGTCCGCTTCGGTGAGCCCGAAGGACGCCGTCACCTCACCGGAGGCGAGGCGGGGCAGCCAGTGCTGCTTCTGTTCCTCCGTGCCGCCCTCGATGATCACATGGCCGGCGATGCCGTTGTTCGTGCCGAACATCGACCGCAGTGCGGGCGTGGTGTACCCGAGCTCGAAGACGAGCCGTGCCTCCTCGCTCATGGACAGCCCGAGACCGCCGTGCTCCTCCGGGATCGCGAAGCCCCACAGGCCCATCTCCTTGGTGGCGTCCCGGATGTCGGCGGGCACCTCGTCCTTCTCGTCGATCTCGTTCTCGACCGGTACGACGCGCTCGCGCACGAACGTCCGTACGGTCGTCAGGATCTCGGAGAAGTCCGCCGCGTCCATACCGCCACCTCCGCAGGGTTCAGGATCTCAACTGACGATCTCAACTGACGATCTCAACTGGCGTAGTGCTCCGGTGCGCCGACCGGCGGTGCATCAATACGATCGTATCGATGATATACACGATGGGCTGACCGTTGCGTAAGTCAACCATCCCGGCGTGATTCCGTGCGCCAGCCCACTTGAGCAGCGATGATCCAGGCATGGGGCGGTTCGTGCCCGGCCGGCCGGGGCCCGCTGACCGTGCCCGACCGGCCGCACCCCGCCCACCTGACTGCGACTATCGAACCGACTGTGCCCCGCTGACTGTGAGGAGCATGACGCATGCGTGACGCCGTGATCTGTTCGCCGCTACGTACACCGGTCGGCGGATTCGGGGGTGTCTTCACCGACGTCCCCGCGACGGAGCTTGCCGCCACCGTGATCCGTGCCCTGGTGGAACGGACCGGTGTGTCAGCGGACGCCATCGACGACGTCGTGTTCGGCCAGTGCTATCCGAACGGTGAGGCTCCGGCGATCGGACGGGTGGCGGCGCTGGACGCCGGCCTGCCGATCGAGGTCCCGGGCCTGCAGCTCGACCGCAGGTGCGGCTCCGGCCTGCAGGCCGTGCTGCTCGCAGCCATGCAGGTACAGACGGGCGTGGCGGAGCTGGTGCTCGCCGGCGGCGTCGAGAGCATGAGCCAGGCCGAGTTCTATTCGACCGACGTCCGGTGGGGAACGAAGAAGCCGAGCATCAGCCTGGTGGACCGTCTCGCCCGCGGCCGTGTCACCGCCGGTGGGAAGAACTACCCGGTGCCCGGCGGGATGCTTGAGACCGCCGAGAACCTCCGCCGCGAGTACGGCATCTCCCGAGCCGAACAGGATGAGCTGGCACTGCGGTCGCACCAGCGGGCGGTGGCGGCCCAGCAGGCCGGTTACTTCGACCAGGAGATCGTGCCGGTGACGGTCACCAACCGCAAGAAGGGGACAGTGCTCATCGACCGGGACGAGCACCCCCGGGCCGACTCGAGCCTGGAACGCCTCGCCGCGCTGCGACCGGTGATGGGACGCAGCGACCCGGAGGCAACGGTCACCGCGGGGAATGCCAGTGGCCAGAACGACGCTGCCGCCGTCTGCCTGGTCACCCATCCTGAGCGTGCCGAACAGCTCGGGCTGCGTCCGCTGGGGCGGATCGTCTCGTGGGCGGTTGCCGGGGTACCGCCGCGGACCATGGGCATCGGCCCGGTGCCGGCTACCGAACGGGCGTTGGAGCGGGCCGGTCTCAAGCTCGCCGACATCGACCTGATTGAGCTGAACGAGGCGTTTGCCGCGCAGGTGCTGGCGGTGACGCGCGCGTGGTCGTTGGCTCCGGCCGACTTCGACCGGCTGAACGTTAACGGATCGGGCATCTCGCTCGGGCATCCGGTCGGCGCTACGGGTGTGCGCATCCTGGCGACGCTGCTGAACGAGATGCACCGTCGAGGCGTCCGCTATGGCCTGGAGACGATGTGCATCGGTGGAGGCCAGGGCCTTACCGCGGTGGTCGAGCGCATCCCGTAGCCCTGGATCCGTCCAGCCCTGGATGTCCAGCCCTGGATCCATCTAGTCGAAGACGTTGAGGACGGGTGCGTCACCGGCATCGATGCTTGCGGCGGCGCACGCGGACTCCAGGTGCATGCGCCACCAGTGCTCGACCGGGTCGGGATCCCCGGCGGTCAGCAGGGCAACCAGGTGTACATGGTCGTGGTGGGTGCGCCAGTTCCCGGGGCCGGGCTTGGGTTCCGCCTTGGGCCTGGCGGCCGGGTCGGTTGTCCGAGCGGCGCATCCGGCGTTGCCGGTGTGCGTCTCGATCATCCAGTAGTACTGGCGTAATGTGACGGCGAGTGACTCGATCTGGGCGCTGTCCGCGATCGCCAGGTGGAATCGTGCCGTCGCCGTGCCAAAGGCAGCCGGGTCCGGCAGGACCGACTCCTCATCGTCCAGTGCGATCGTGAGCATGTCCAGGACGTCCGGGTCGCCCTGTTCGGCAACGCGGCGGGCCAGCGGCGGCTCGATCAGGTTCCGGGCCTGGTGTACGTCACTCAGCCGCACTCCCCGGTGCTGTAACAGGAACGCGGTGTAACGGGCCGATTGGTCAACCGTTGGTGCGCACACCCGCGGACCTGTGTGGGTGCCTCTCCGTGGAAGAATGAGCATCTCGGATTCCAGGACCCGTAACGCCTCGCGCAGCGTCGGTCGGGACACCCCGAACTGCGACATGAGCTCTGCCTCGGGCGGCAGAAAGTCCCCGGTCCGTAGTTCCCCGGTGATGATGAGGCGACGAAGGCGGGTCGCCACGAGTTCGGTGAGCTTCGGCCCACGCTCCAAAGGTGTCGCGAGATCTTCACGACCGGTGATCACGTCGAGTGCTCCCCTGTTCCCTATGTGCATTCACCACCCTATGCGGTTCTTTCCGGACGAACCATCACCGCTCATCTGGAAAGCGGCATCCGGGGCGTCCGTGCGGGTCTTTGCCCGCAGCCTTCGGCGGGCCGGGCATGACCCGTGGCCCGGTTACCGGCCGGTGAACCGTGGGGGGCGGCGTTCACCGAACGCGGTCATCGCCTCGGTGAGATCGTGGGACGGTAGGAACGCGGCGTTCCACGTCGCCACATAGCGCAGTCCGGCCTCGGTCCGAGCCGCGCGGGTGGCGTCCAGGACGTCCTTGACGCCCTGGACGACCAGCGGTGGGTTGGCCGCGACCTCGTCGGCGAAGGTGTGGGCGGCGGCGAGCACGGCGGCGGGGTCGGGCAGCACGTCGTTGACGAGGCCGATCCGCTCGGCGCGGGCCGCGTCGATGTCCTTGCCTGTCAGGGCGAGTTCCCGAAGGTGGCCGTCACCGATGATCGCGGGAAGGCGTTGCAGGCTGCCCATGTCGGCGACCATGGCGACCCGCACCTCCCGGACGCTGAACATCGCGTCCACGCTCGCGTACCGGACGTCGCACGCGGCCAGCAGGTCGACCCCACCACCGACGCACCAGCCGCTGACCGCGGCGACAACCGCCTTGCGGCTGCGCGCGACCGCGTCCAGCGCGCCCTGCATGGCACGGATCCTGTGCATGAAGTGGGTGCGGGCCCGGGCGAGGCCGATGTCCCCGGCGTCCGTGAAGCCGATCTCCTCGAACATCGTCCGCAGGTCCAGTCCGAAGCAGAAGTTGTCGCCGGAACCGGTGACAACCACGGCCCGAACGCTGTCGTCGGTGTCCAGCGCGGTGAACGTTCGCGGGACCTCGCGCCAGAAGTCCGGCCCCATGGCGTTGCCCTTACCCGGGCCGACCAGCGTGACCTGGACGACCGGGCCCCGGCGCTCGACGCGTAGCGCCACCAGCGGCTGCGCCGGCGGCTCGGCGAACACGTACGACTCCAGATTCATTGGATATCGCGAACCGTCGGGGTGGCCGTGCTGCCGGCACCGCTGGAGGCGTTCGGCTGCCGATCATCCGTCGTCATGGGATCCCCTCTGCGTTTCTGCGCGGCACTGGAGCGTGTCCGCGCGGCACTGAGGTATTTCGAACGGCACCGAACTCCGGTGGTGCCCGGTGGGCGCGGATTCAGATGTCTCGACGACCCATGCCGTGATGATCGCTTAATGATGAGTATATGGATGTCGTTTCGAACAGTGTGGCACGTGGGCTACCGCGCAGTAGCCGTGGCCACACAGGTGCCGGGGAAGCTCCACAAGCTCGCCGAGATGCTCCACCGCCGGCAGGATGACTGATTTGAGGGTGCTCATCGGCGTTCAGCGGTAGAGGACCGCGCTGGCGCTGCCCGACATACCCGGTACCTGGGCCAGGTAGTTCATGGAGGAACTTGACCGCAGCCCAAGGTCAAGGGTTGCCGCGACACAGTTGTTGTAGGAGTTGACGACGAGTTGGCCCTGTACGCGGATCGTCGAACCCGCCACGTCGGTGAGATAGAGGTCGGCCACACAGCCGAGTTCCGGATAGGACGCCCGTCCGACGTTCTGTCCGATATTGCCGTTGGCCAGCGAAAGCTTCACCGTGTAGTCCGGTGAGCCGGACTGGCTCACCGTCCCGGACCATGAGCCCGCGAAGCCGTTCGGCATGTCGTGGGTCGGTGTCGGCGCGGGCGTTGTCCTGACGGGTGCCGGTGCGGCGGCGGCGGGCTGCCTTGCGACCTGTGCCTGGCGATCGTTACCAGCCGTGGTACCCGAGTCGACGCCGCCACCTGAACCGCTGTCACCGCCCGCGGTGGAGGTGGCGGCGTCCACTGGTGACGGCTCGGCTGTCGGCGCCTGGGCCGGTGTCGTCGGGGTCGGGGGCAGGTCCTGCGTCACCGCTGTCGTGGGGCTGTCCGATGTCGGCACCGAGCCGACGTGGATGCTTGCCGTGTCGTTGCCACGGTTGCCGGTCAGTACCAGCGCGCCGACGCCGACACCCAGCAGCACGACCGCGGCCGCTCCGGCAATGATCGTGGTGCGAGCCCGTCCGTGCCTGCCTGGACGGTTCCGGTCGACGGTGTCACCAAGTCGCTGCGAACCGTCCGGTTGCGGGGCGAACGGCTGCGGACCGTCCGGTTGCGGGGCGAACGGCTGCGGATACGAGGACGGTGACATCGCCGCCGCGGGCAACTGCGCGCTGGCCAGAGCAGTCGGGGCCTCGTTCAGCTCCACGGGGCCGGGATCGTCCGGCTCCGGCATGGTGGCCGAATTCTTGATCGGTATCGGGCTTCCGGCCGGTACCGGGCTCTCGACCGGCAGTACGGCGTCGGGCGTGGCGGCGACGCTCGCCCGCCTTGGTGTCACGACAGTGACGTCCCCGCGCAGCAGCGTGGTCGCGTCCCCGTCCGGTTCGAACCCGGACATCGCGAGCAGGGTCAGCTCCCGCTCGGCCGCGCTCGCCGTGGGACGGTCCGCCGGTGCCTTCGCGAGCATCCGGGCGATGACATCCCACAACCCGGGCGGCAGCCCCGCAATGGGCTGCGGCGCGTCCTCCATATGCGCGCGGAGCAACCCGACCGGATGTGGTGCGGAAAACGGCGGTTCACCGGTGAGTAGTTCATACAGCATGATTCCCGCGCTGTAGACGTCGGCGGGAGGTTGTGCGTGCTCGCGGTGGGCGAGTTCCGGGGCCATGTACAAGGGCGTCCCGATCATGCCGGTGAGTCGGGTCAGGGACGGGCCGTGGGCCAGCCTGGCCACACCGAAGTCGGTGAGGCGGGCTTGTGGGTCGTCCGGGTCGGTGACATCGACGAGCACGTTTGCGGGTTTGAGGTCACGGTGAACGACGCCGGCTGCGTGTACGACGGTCAGTGCACGCAGCACATGGCAGACCAGCCCGACCGCCGGCGCTGTCGCCAGCATTCCTCGTTCTCGCAGATACACCCGCAGGTCCACGCCGTTGACGAGGTCCATGACGATCGCGAGGGTGTCTCCTTCGACGACGAGATCGCGGACGGTGACGAGATGCGGATCGTCGAAGCCGAGCAGCACAGACCGTTCCTGCACGAATCTGGCGACCACTTCAGGGTCGTCGGCGAGTTCACCGCGCAGCACCTTCACGGCTACCGGACGGTCGCCGTCCACGGTCGACCCACGCCAGACCTGGCCGAACGCACCCCGTCCGATCGGTTCGTGCAGCACATAGCCGGAACCCAGTTTCCGCACAGCATGAGTCCTTTCCCCCGGAGAAACTTCAGCTATTTCATCATCTCGGGGGGCCCGTGATGGAGGGTTCGATTCTTGGACGCCGCAAGAACCTGGCATGTGCGGTCCGGCCGGGGGAGTGGCCGCGACTGGCCTGTCGGTCCTCAACGTGGCCTCGCAAGGTAACCCGATCGACGCCTACCGGGCCAACGGTGCCGGTTACGTCGCAGACCTGGCCGAGACCGGCTTCAACGCGAGCTTCACGGCCATGATGGTCTGCCCGAATCCAGTGACCGTGGGTGCGACGGTGGTGACCGGTGCCGCCTGGGTCGGTGCCGAGGTCTACGACCACTGGGACGACATCACCGGAGTCGTGTCGCATGCTCCGGATCTTGCTGGGAAGGCCGTTGACGCGGGTGCGACGGCCGTGGCCCACGGCGCACGCACGGTCGGCTCCTGGCTCAACCCCTTTGACTGACAGCAGCCAGGATGTGCCGGCGACGGTGGCGACGCGAGTCCGGATCATATTGTGGTGGCCGGAGAACCGACAGAAGAAGGAGATCACGGCCCTGGTTGGTGTTTCGCGGCCGACAGTGAGTCTGTAGCTGGGCGGGGTCATGAACCGTAACAACCCACCGCTATCGCAAGTTCAACCTCAGTACTGGGAGCTACTCCGCCGGACTGTCGGTGGTGGGCTCGTCCGGCTGATCCGTTTCGTCCTGCTCGTCCTCGGCGAGAATGCGGTAAAGCGCCCGTCTGGTCTCCGTAAGGATCTTCTGTGCGGCTCTGACCTGGGCGTCACTGCCCGCATGGGCGACCTGCATAACGGCTGCGCCCACCCCGAAGGCCAACGACCGCAGATCGGTGAGGCCGTCGTCGGCGGCAGCCGCCGCGGTCTCCCACGGCTTGGGCTCGCCCGCGCGGGCGTCGGTGTACGCGCGTCCGGCATCGGTCAGGTGGAACACCCGCTTGCCGCCGCTCTCCTCGGCGTGGACGAGCCCCTCATCCGCGAGCAACTGCAGGACCGGGTAGACCGAACCGGGACTCGGTCGCCACGCGCCACCGCTGCGTTCGGCAAGTTCACTGATCATCTGGTAGCCGTGCATCGGGGCCTCGGCGAGCAGAGCGAGGATCGCCGTACGGACGTCACCCCGCCTGACCTTCGCGCCGCGTCCACGACCGCGACCGCCTGGGAAACCTGGGCCACCCGGACCGAAACCGGGGCCGGGGAATCCCGGACCGAAACCGAAACCGGGGCCGGGGCCGGGTACGGGGCCGGGTACGGGGCCGGGGAATCCCGGACCGAACGGGACCGCGCCTGGGCCACCGTGCCGCCGCCGGCCGCGACCTTCGGTTGCCGTCATCCGGATGTGCTCGAACCGGTCCTCGCCGTGCCTGCCGCGTCCCCACGACCATGGCCCGGAGGCCCATGATCCGGAAAATGCCTGTGCGTTCATCTTGATCGATCCTTTCGTCGTATCGCGTACGCTCACGATATATCGCGATGCGCCGCACCACAACATGTCGACGCGTAGATCTTGCGGGCGCGGTGGGACGGTCGGGTATCCGTTGGCACCGGCTCACGGCTCCACGACCCGGGCGAGCTGGGCCTGGGTGAGCCGGGCCTGGGTGAGCCGGGCCGAGATGTGCTGGATGTGTGTTGTTCCCGGGCCGGGCCGGGCGGTGTTCCGCGGGGCGCGCTGACCGACAGGTCCCCCGGTCAGAAATAGCGTTTCGGATTCGCTCGGCGAGCATCCGAGCGCGGCGACACGGATGCCGGGGGAGCCTCCAGGTCCGCAGGAATCCACGAGCCGCTATATTCGTCTTACTTCGTGGCGCGGAGTGACCGAAACGCCGATGGGTCGGTCGACTTGTACGCGTCACGTTCCTGGTGACCGAGTGGGGGGCTCTGCCGTGCCTGAGGACAATCCCGTTCCTGTTCCTGACGGGACGGCCGCCCGGCTCGAGTTGATCGGCGTTCTGATGATCCGCCGCAGGCGTCCCGTCCAGGCATCACCGATTGTCTGTCTGACCCGTGAGGATTCTGCCGCAAGCCCGTTGCCCGATCTCCTGGACCGCCTGCTCGCGCCTGCTCCGGCCAGGGCACCGCACGTACTGGTGGACGCGTCGGTCGACTACACCGATCCGGAGAGGCCGACCCGACTGCCGCTACTCCACGAGTTGTGCGCGAAGCTTTCCAACTCGTCTTTCGGTGTCGGACACCTGCGTTTTCACCACTATCTGCTCGCGGAATGGTTGACCACGCAGGACCTGGGAAACACCGACCCGCGCAAGCAGCTGGTAACGCGGCTTAGGGCACGCGCTGACGACGGTGTCGTCGTACCGCTTTTCGACGCCGCGGCCGGCATCGCGCCGGATCCTTTCACAAGGTCGGTCTTTACTCTCTGTTCCGCGCTCTGGCCGGTCGCGCGGTTCTGGTTGTGGGTCGGCGGGCGCCTGCCGGGTCTGGGTAGTCAGACCCGCTGGTTCACCCGCCAGCATTATCTGCGGCCCCACGACCGCAACGATTTTCTGGGCTTTGCCGTGCGCCTTGCCGCACACCCGGACCCCGATGTCATCGACAAGCTGCTCGTGCACGCCTTTCTGGAGGATCTGCGCAGGGCATACCGGCGCCGGCCGTGGCGGCCCCGTGCCTGGCGCCGGACGACGAACACCGTCGTACTGGTCGATAATGTGACGGATGCCAACAGTGGCGCCAGGCTGCTGCGACTCATCAATGCTGTCCGTGCCGAGACCGGTATGCGCGATCCCCTGGTGGTGGTGGCCAGCTGCGAGACCACCGATTCTCCCGGCACGGGTGTGGGGCTGAACGCCGTGGCCGAGCCGGTCGGTGCGCCGCGCAATCGGGTGCCACCGTCGTTCAGACCGCCGCGCGGTCCTGTGCTGGCGCGTTCCGGGGTTCTGCTGTCGTTGGTCGTGATTCTCGCCGTTGCCGCATCGGTGGCGTGGGTGAACCCGTTCGGCAGGAACCCGACCGGGGAGTGCCCGCGGTCGGTACCCGGCGGCGGGGTGTCCACCGAAATGATCAATGGTGAGTGTGTCGGATACAGCGACAGCGCGAGCCGGACGTTCGGGCAGGATGCCAGGCTCCTGCGTGACCAGCGGGCGATTTTCGCGCAGAACCGGTGCGCGGAGTGGCTTGCCGGGTCCGACGGGCGTCCGTTTGTCACCCTGGTCTACTTCGCGGGTCTGACCACACCGGCGGACGGCGGCGACTGGAGTGAGGCACAGAGCGAGGAGCTCGAAGGGATCCTGCTCCAGCAGGTGAACCATAACGGCCAGCCCAGGCTGAATGGAACGTGCGCCCCGTCCTCGATGACCACGGAACCGCGTCTGAGAGTTATTGTTGCCAATGGTGGCGCAAAAATGAAGGAGGCCGATCGGGTCGTCGACAACCAACTGGTTCGACTCTTCCACGAAGATAAGAGCGCACTCGCTGTTATCGGGCTGGACCGCAGCATCGTCGAGACTGAGAAGGCCATCGCGAAACTGGGTAACATCGGTGTGCCTGTGATAGGGACGACGCTGTCGGGTGACGGCCTTGAGAATTATTCGCCACTGTACTTCCAGATGGTTCCACCGAACCGGGTCGAGGCCCACCTTGTCGCCGCCTACGCCCGGTATCGGAATGTGCGGAGGATAAGGGTCTACCATCCGAGCGACTCGCAGGACGCGTATGTGTCGACGCTCGTGACCGATCTGAATACCGAGTTGTCGAACGTCGGTATCGCTTTTATCGACCGGCCCTGGACCGGGGATTTCGTCGCGGATCAGGACGGTCTCACCGCGTGTGGCGGTGGAAAATCCGGGGATCGGCAGCCCGGAGATCTGATCTTGTATTCGGGTCGCCATGAGGATTTCGGAAAGTTCCTGAACTTCATGTTCGGCCAGTGCCCGGACCGGACGAACACCACGCCGGTGGTGGGCGTCGACTCGGTATCGAGATTCATATCGTTCAGCGAACAGTCCGCTGACGCTCCGATACCCGCGAACGTGACCGTCGACTACGTCTCCAAGGGCAGCCCGGTCGTCCTCGCGGGCCAGGGGTGCTTCCAGGGAAAGTATACTGGCGGTCAGGATTTCGGCGGGGCGATAGTCCAGACCTTCTGCGCGGACCTCACCAAGTTGTACGGACAGCTCGGGCAACTGTCCGGAATGCGGTGGCCGGGCGAGCGGGTCGGCCTGGACTACGACACGGTCGGGCTTCTTCTGAAGGCCGCTTCATCCGGTGGCTACCAGGATCTTAAAGTCCCCTTCATACCGAATCCGAGCGCCGTCGCGGCGAAAATCCGGGAGATTGATTACGAAGGTGTCACCGGTCGGGTGAGTTTTCGGGTATCCCGGATAGCCGAGGGCAAAAAATTGACAGTACTGCGTGTCGACAACATCCGAAATTCGACCGACACGCCGAAGTGCGTGTACCTTGTCGAGCACGACGAGCGTCACGTCCCCAAGGACTACGCGGGTGACGACTGTCTGTGGAACAGAAAATAAATCAACAGAAGGTGGACCAACGGCGGCACGATAATTATTCGTTCGGTATGAGAGTGGCGTGTTTGTTCACTCAAATTGTCTCGGGCATCGGGCCGGCGTCGGCGAGTCCACCACCGACGCCGGCCGTCCCGGAACACCGCCGGGGCCGCTCAAGTGTTCAGCTTCTCCTTCACGAGGTGGTTCCAGGTGACGGGCCCGACGATCCCGTCGACGGTGATCCCGACGCCCTGCTGGAACGCCCGGACCCAGTTGTCGGTCCGCGAACCGAAGATCCCGTCCACGGGGAAGGGGTGGGCGGCGTCCCCGGTGCGGAAGTTCGCCTGGTCCTGGACGGCTCGTACCGCATCGCCCTTTTCGCTCCTGTCCCCGTGGCGGACGGTGATGATGAGCGCCGGCCAGGTCTGGTCGCCCACGGTCCCGTCGACCGTGAGGGACTGGGCGGACTGGGCGGACTGGGCGGACTGGAAGGCGCGGACCGCGGCCTCGGTCCGTGGTCCGAAGAAGCCGTCGATGCCCACGGTGTATCCGTGCGCACGTAGTAGGTACTGGACGGTCTGTACCGGCTCGTTGCTGCTGCCGCTTTTCTGCAGGGGCCAGGTGAGCGCCATGGTTGGCCTCCTTCGATGGGTGAGTCTGCACGGCGACCGGCGGTGGCCACCCGCAAACACTATGAGCGATGATTCTATTTCTGTCAGCTATGTTTTCGGTGAGCGTCGTGACCGGACCGAGCGTCGTGACCGGACATGGCCAGGTCAGGCTGCCGGCTCTCGATTGATCTTTTCCGGGTCCGTCCATGGGCGCTGGGGCGGCAGCCTGCGGTGCAGCAGCGGTCCGGTCCGCAGCGACAGGTAGGCCAGCGCCGAGACCGGGATCGGAAGCCAGAAGTTCGCGAGCCGCCAGGTCACCACCCCGAGCAGCGCGACGGCCCGGGTCGTGCTGAACCCGACGAGTGTCGGGACCAGTACCCCCTCGATGATCCCGAGCCCGCCGGGGGTGATCGGAATGGCGGCGAGGACGTTGGCGATCCCGTAGGCGACCAGCAGGCCGTCCAGGGCCATGGCGTGGCCGTAGGCATGGAGGAACACCCACAGCGACGCGGCATCGAGCAACCAGTTCGCGGCAGCCCACAGCGTTGCCCTGACAAGCAGTGGCCGGTCCGCGCCGAGGACCCGGAGGCGATCGGCAAGGGTGCGCACGAGTCGTTCGGCACTGTCTGGTGGCACCGCCGGGATGCGGCGGGCGATGGCGCGGACGATGTGAACGGTCCGCTCGCTGCCGCGGGTGAGTAGTACCACCCCGACGAACACGGCGGCGATCAGCAGGGTTCCGGCCGCAGCCGCGACTCCGTAGATCGGATTGCCACCGCGGGTCGGAATGGAGATCAGCAGACCGATCCACAGCAGCACGTTCAGGACGACAGCCGATCCGGCGCCCTGGATCGCGGCGGCGGACACCGCCTCGGACGCGCTGATCCCCGCACCGCGCTGCAACCGGTAGCGCAGCGCGCTCGCGGTAGCCGCACCGCCGGGGAGCATGTGGCTGACACCCAGTGACGTCAGGTCGATACGCGTCAGCGCCCACAGCGACGGCCTACCCTCGCGGGAGAGCACGCTGCGGGTCAGCATCGAGTACGCCAGAAGGGACGCGGCCTCCAGCAGCAGCCCGACAACGAGGTAGGCCGGTTCCACTCCGGACAGCGTTTCGAACGCCTTGCGTGCACCCGCGAGTTGTGGGAACACCGCATACTCGATGACAAGCAGCAGCACTATCAGTGTGGCTCCGTGGCGCAGCCATCTTGGTACCCGCACCGGCATCACGCACCCATGCTCCCGGATGCCGTCACTGTCACGCGCGGAAAGCTACAGAAGACCGACCCGAGGGCCCTGTGGCCGGTCCACCTTGCGGACATGGGCCGGCGGTGGCTTGACCAAGAGAAAGCGCCGTATTTTCAACAGAAACCATGGATGATCCGCCGCTCGACGTGATGAGCTGCGGAAACCGGGGCCTCCGGAGCTCTGGCGGCATAGGGGGCCCGTCACCCGGGCGGGCTCCGCAGCCACCGGATATCACTGCCGAATATCAGGAGGATGTGTGACAACCGAGGCCCGTACCCAGCCGGTCGATGCGGTCCACGTCGATACGGTGACCGCGATACGTGACCGTATCGGCCGTATCGGTGTGTGGACGATGGCGTTGGGTAGCAGACCGGCAGCCATCGAGCGAGAAGCGGTCGCCACGATCGAGAACCTCGGCTTCGGGGCTCTCTGGTTCGGTGAGGCGCAGAACAAGGAGGCCTTCGCCCATGCGGCGATACTCCTCGCCGCATCCCGGCGGATCGTGGTGGCCAGCGGGATCGCGAACATCTGGGCGCGGGACGCGGTCACGATGGCACTGGGCGCCGACACGTTGGCCGAGGCGTATCCCGGCCGGTTCCTGCTCGGAATCGGCGTCAGTCACGGTCCGGTCGTGGGCGCGAGGGGCCACACCTACGACCGGCCGTTCGCCACGATGCAGGGCTACCTCGACGCGATGGACGCCACCGTCGGCCAGGCGCCCGCTCCGGTCGAGCCGGTCCAGCGGGTCCTCGCGGCGCTGCGCCCGAAAATGCTCGGGCTCGCCCGTGACCGTGCGGCGGGTGCCCACCCCTACTTCGTCCCGCCCGCGCACACGGCGAAGGCGCGGGCCCTCCTCGGCAACGCTCCGTTGCTTGCTCCAGAGCAGGCTGTCGTCCTGGAAACCGATCCGGCCCGCGCCCGCGCCGTGGCGCGCCGCTTCGTGGTTCCCTACCTGACACTGCCGAACTACGTGAACAACCTGCGCGACTTCGGATTCGGTGACGACGACTTCGCCGGGGGAGGCAGCGACCGGCTGGCTGACGCGATCGTGGCCTGGGGGGACGTCGATGCCATCCAGGCCCGAGTCCGTGAGCATCTCGACGCCGGTGCCGACCACGTCTGCATCCAGCCGCTGCCCACCGCCGGCGGCGACCGTCTCGGGCTCGACCAGCTCGCCGAGCTCGCGCCCGCGCTCGTGCGCGACCTCGCCGACCCGCACACCGTGTCGCGTCCGTAAGCGCCGTGGACGATGATGCGGAAGGGGAGGGGAAACGCGATGTCCCAGACGACCGGTCCGCGGACGGTACGGCAACCGGATACGCAACCGGACGACGACGGCTACCGGGTACGGGTGGAGCCGTGCCCGCGACGCGTACGGGTGACCTTCGGCGGTGTCACGGTCGCCGACTCCAGCCGTGTGCTCTACCTGTTCGAGACCGGCCTGCCGACCCGCTACTACCTGCCCCGGTCGGACGTGCGCATGGACCTGCTGACACCGAGCCCGACCACGTCGCGCTGCCCGTACAAGGGGGTCGCCCGGTACTGGTCGGTGACGGTGGACGGTAGACCGGTCGATATCGCGTGGAGCTACCCGACCCCGATCCCGGAATGCCTGAAGATCGAGGCTCTGATCTGCTTCTTCGACGAACGGGTCGACGCGATGGTTGTGGACGGGGTGACGCAGCCACGTCCGACCACCGCGTGGTCCTGATGGTCCTGGTCCGACAGTGAATATGCCGATCAAGCGCCACCCGGCCGTGGACCGTATACTTCCTGGAGGTGAACTATCAACTAGATCTTCTCGGGGTGATCGTATCGTGACTTCGGTCTGGCATGACCCCAGGCGTGAGGAGGCCTCCAGGGCGCTCGTAACCGTCCATGGGGGCGTTCGTGCGGCCGACGTCGAAACCGGGACCCTGGACTTCAAGGAAGATCAGTCCCGGCGTGTGGTGGGCGGCTTGCTGACGGCCGGCGCCACCCGACACGAACCGACCGCTCGTGATCTTGCTGAAGCTGCCTGCTGTTTCGCGAACGCCCACGGTGGAGTTGTGATCGTCGGTGTCGACGACAGGGCGGGTGGTCCGGCCGCGTTCGTCGGCACCAGTCTGGATCCTGAATGGTTGCGGCACCGCATCTGGGAGCTCACCGATCCGCACCTTGCCGTCGATATCGAAACAATCTTCTCGGATGGCGGGGAACGCCTGTTGGTCATCGTCGTCAGCTCGGGTCTCACGGCACACAAGGTGTCCGGCGGCCGGTATAAACACCGGGTTGGCGCACACTGCGTGGAGATGCTCGGGGTGGATCATGCGGCGCTGGTCAGTCGTTACATCGACTGGTCGGCCGAGCCGACCACGATGCGGTTCGCAGATGTCGATTTCGCGGCCCTTCTGGTGGCCCGGCAGGTGTTGCGGGCCACCGAGGAACCGGGTCGGGTCGCCCTGGCATCCCGGTCGGATGAGGATCTGTTGCGTGCTCTCGGTGTCCTTGACCCGATTACCGGCACATTGACCCGTGCCGGTGCGTTGCTGTTCACGGTGACGGACAGGGGCCGATCGCATCTCGACTACATCCGACGGGTCCGGCCGGGGGCTGATGCCCAGGTCCGCGTGGATGAACCAGGCCGTTCTCTCCTGGTGGAGTTCAACGAAGTCGAAATTTCCATCAGGCTGGCGAACCAGCGTGTTCACGCGGTACGGCTGGGGGCGCGTGGCATCGGCGAGGCGATTCCCCGTCCGGCGGCACGGGAGGCGCTTGTCAACGCAATCATGCACCGGGACTGGACCCGGCCGGAACCGATCACCATTGAACACCTGGGCGACCAGCTTGTGGTCACATCCCCGGGGCGTTTCCCGCACGGTGTCGACACGTCAAATGTCCTGACCACGACTTCCCGGCCGACGAACCCACACCTTGCGAACGTCATGCGGAGTCTGCGGCTCGCCGAACGTGAAGCGATCGGTGTGGACCGCATGTACCGGGAAATGATTCTGCTCGGGCACCGACCTCCGGTGATCACGCAGACCGTCGACGCTGTCCGTTGTGTACTCATAGGTGGTAGTCCGGTGGAGCCGGTCACCGACCTGACCTCACTGCTGAGTGACGACGCCCGCGCTGACGTGGACATCGTACTGATCATTTATTGGCTGTCGGATCATCCTCGGGTGGATGCGGGAACTCTTGCCCCGCTATTGCAGAAGACGCCTGAGGAAGCGTCCGAGGCGCTGACGCGTGCCCGACACGAAAGTATCGACGGTAATTCTGTGCTGATTACCCCGGTTAAGGTGGGTGGCGGAGGCTTCCGTCTCGGTAACCGTGCGCGTGAGCTGCTCGCCGCGCGTCTGCCCTATTTCGATGTCCTCCCGAAGGAGGTCAAGCCATTCGTGGTCGAACTGGTCGTCGAACAGGGTTCGGTGCGGGCCGGTGATCTCATCGACTGCTTCGGTCTCCGGTCGATACAGGCGTCGAGGGTGCTCAGTGAGCTGCGCGACGACGGACTGCTCGCCGTCGGATCGGTGAAAACCGTCGGCCAGGGAGTGTTCTACATCGCCGGTCCGCGGTTTCCCGGCACTCCCGTGCCACCCCCGGTCGCCGATGATCCTCGTTCCTGACGGCCGGCGGGCACACTGGCGGGATGGATGTCACATGGTGGGGGCACAGCACTGTGCTGATCGAGGACTCCGGCATCCGGCTGCTGACCGACCCCGTTCTCGGGATGCGGGTCGCGCACCTGCGCCGACGGGCCGGCATGCGCCCGGCGAGGGATGCGGCCCAGGTCGATGCGGCGGTCGTCTCGCATCTGCACGCCGACCACCTCGACATCCCGTCGTTGCGACTGTTGCCGCCGACCGCACCGCTGCTTGTCCCGCGTGGAGCCGCCGCCCTGCTGCGCGGCCGGCACCCGGAGCTCGCCGAACGCTGCGTAGAGATGGTGCCGGGCGACCGCATCCGGGTTCCAGCCGGGGACAGCGGGATCGGCGGTGGGGCCGGCGGTGGGGCCGGAGGTCTTGACGTGCTGGCCGTTTCCGCGCGGCATGACGGATCCCGTGGACCCTGGTCACGCCACCGAGGCCCGGCGCTCGGTTTCGTGATCACTGGTACCCGCACGGCATGGTTCGCCGGGGACACCGCCTTGTACGACGCCATGGCCGACCTCGCCCCGCTCGGCATCGATCTGGCGCTGGTCCCGGTCGGCGGCTGGGGACCGAACCTCGGCCCCGGCCATCTCGACCCGGCCGGGGCGGTCGAGGCGGCGCGGCGAACGTTGCCGACCGGGACCGGGCCGACCCGTACTGCGTCGACCGGGACCGGGCCGACCGGGCGGGAGGACCCTGCGCCCGGACAGTCGGCCGTGGCCGTGCCCATCCACTACGGGACCTTCTGGCCGATCGGTTTCGACCGTGTCCGACCTGACCGATTCCACGAACCGGGACGTGAGTTCGCCCGTCTTGCGGACGAGGCCAACCTCGCGGTTCGGGTGCAGGTGCTTGCCCACGGACAGTCCCTGGCCGTGCCGGACGCGGGCGGCCCGTCCTCCGACGACGGCCGGGGTACTGCCATCCCGACCACTGCCGCGGATCAGCGGTAAACGGAACATCACCGCCGGGCGGATGCGCCTTCTTCAACAGTGTCGGTGTCGGTGTCGGCGCGGCCGGTGGTCTCACGGTCGCCGGCAATGCGGGCCGTGGGCAGGGGGTCACGCCGCAGCCCGAGATGTTCCAGCCAGCGGACGAGCTGGTGATGGATCTCGGCCGGGCTCTCGATCGAGCTGACAGGGGCCGGCCAGGCGGCGGGGTGCAGGAGCACCGCGCGGGTCTGGTCCCCGCCGATCCCGCCGTGGCTGCCGACCAGTTCCTCGAACGCGGCGACCTCGCGGGTGCCCGGGTCCAGCCGGCTCACCACGACGATGTCGCCCACATGGTTCATCCGCTGGTGGCGGAGCAGGTCCGCGGCGGCCCGCGAGCCGTAGCCGAGCAGCGGGTTGTCACCCTCGACCATGCCGGTTTCTAGGAACATCCGCCCCTGGGCGCCGAACGCGACTGGACCGTGGCCCGGGCAGCGCACCACCGCGAATCCGACACCGGGATGGTTGACCAGGCCTTGGACGAGCGCCGGGTGCAGGAACGCCATCTGTTCGAGATCGGCGCGTCCCGCCACCTGCGGCAGGTAGATCATGGCAAGGTTTCCGGACGCGACGACGACGAGGTCCGGTCGTTGTGGGTCGAGGACGACCTCAAGGCGGGACGGGCCGAACACCACCTGCCCGTCGTCGGCGCGGCGCCGCAGTATGCGCCGGCCCGGTCCGGTGCCGGTACCGCCGCCGGTGACCTCGGTGAGCAGGGTGTTCACCGGGCCCCAGTCCTCGGCTGTGCCGGTCGAGGTTGGTGCGGCGGTTGGGACGGCGGTTGGCGCGGTGCCGGTCGTGGCTGTCGTGGCTGTCGTGGCTGTCGTGGCTGTCGTGGCGGCGTCGGGTATCAGCAGGGCACGGACGGTGTCCTCGAAGGACCGCCCGTAGCGTTGGCGGAACGTCGCACCCTGGCTCTGCCCGTGATCGGACAGGACGACCAGCTCGTACGGGCGTTCGACGCTGGCGGCCACCCGTTCCAGCATCGCGAGCACCCGGTCGACACCCTCCAGGGTCTGCAGGGACTCCCGACGGTTCGGCCCGGCATGGTGGGCGACCTCGTCATAGTCCACGAAGTCGCAGAACACCACGGGTGTCCCGCGTGCCATCTGTTCCGCGATGAGGGTGACGTTGAGATCCCGCAGCAGGACGTTGGTCAGCCCGCGCAGCGCGATGTAGGAGCCGCCACGGCGAACGCGGGGAAAGATCTTGTCGCGGCGCTGTTTTCGGGCCTGGTGAACCTCTTTGATCATTTCGCCGATGGTGAGGACCAGGGATCGGGCGAATCCCTGCGGGCTGGCCGCGAACGATGCATACCCGCGGGCCCGGCGGCCGGGCAGCCCGGCCTGGCTGACGGTGAGCAGGCTGTGCGGCGCGTCCCCGGAGAAGACGTTGCTGATGCTGACCCCGCCGTCGGCGAGCAGGCCGCGTCCGTCGCTGAACCGCCGTTCGACCTCGCCGGCGTCCCGTGGGCGGTTGGTCACGATGAGACGGCCGGTGTCCTTCTCGTACCAGCGGAACGCGGGGATGTGGCCGGACACGCCGTGCAGGATGCCGGCCTGGCTGGTGGGGGTCGTCGACGGCATGCCGGTGTGCCACTCGACGAAGCGGTGTGAGCCCGAGCGGACCCACCGGCTCAGCGTGGGCAGGTTCCCGGCGGTGACCGCCCACCGCAGTAGCGGCGCGGACAGTCCGTCGATCTGCACGATGACGACACCGGGTCCGTCGAACGGGCTGCCGCCGCCGCTGCTGTAGCGGGCGACCTGCCGCATGACCTCGCCGATGAACGTCTCGTCGCTGCCTGCGTCGGCGAGCCAGCCGACAACCGCGGCGATCACCGCGGTGGCCCACGCGACCCCGATGGCCGCGCCGAACCCGCGCAAGCTCACGTCCGGTTCGATGCGCAGCGCCACGTAGATGACGAGGGCCTGCGCGAACAGGCCGATGAACAGGACGGCGACGCCGCCGAGGGCAACCGCCAGGGCGACGAGAACCGGCCGCAGCGCAGCGCCGACCAGCGCGAGGGTGACGACCACCCGCATCAGGGCGCCGAACCCATGGATATCGATGCCGGGCAGGAACTCCAGGGACAGCCCGAGCGCGAGCCCGCTTGCCACGGCGGACCGGGCAGCTCGCAGCAGTAGGGACGGTGTCGGTTTCATGCCGCGCAGCACCACGGCGCCGAGGCGGAGGCGTCCACGCAGGAGCCGGCCGACCGCGGCGAGCCGTCCCCGCTCGCGTCCGGACAGGTCGGGTGGCACCTGCATCCCGGGGTCGGTGCCATCGGCACCGGTGTGACCTGCAACCATGACCAGCGCAGACTAACCAACCGGTCTGGTGCCGCATGATCGTCGATGCCCGTCGGCGGTGTGTCGGGCGATCACGCTGGAGCGCCGTGGCCTCATCGCTTGGACGCCCGACCCGGCTGGCCGGCGCGCGTTGTCCGCGGTGCCGACAATCGAAGGTGAGCAACTGCTTGCCTCTTGTGACCGGAATGCCGCCGAGATCGCGGCGACGATGTTGCACGCTACGCGGCGACGAGATCGAGAGGTTGGGTGGGTCGCTCCAGCGGCCTTGACCGCGAGCTTGTCGAAGCCGGGCGCCCCAGGTCGTTTCGCGTGAATGTCACGGAAGAGAAGGTTTTCTGCAGGTTTCGGGTTCGCTCGTCCGGCGTCTTTCGGCCATCGCGGACCGTTCGATCACGCACCATGGAAGATATGGCCGGCGCTCGTTGCCGTGAAGCGAGGTGATCAGGTCGGGGAAGTAGTGCAGCCGGACGACCGGGAGGACGCGATGAGTGACGCTCGCGTCCAGTCGGGTCGGCGCGGCCCCGTCCCGAACGCCGGCGCACCTCGTGCGGGCACCGGCCTGCCGGCGAGCACCACGACCGTCCAGGCCGAGCGGCCACGCCGCAGGGGGGACTGGCTGCTGCGGATAGCGGTTGTCGCGGTCGCGGCGCTGTGCTGGCCGGTGATGGTCGCCCTGCTCACCGTCTACAGCACCGTGCAGCAGCCCGGCTACTACCAGCAGGTGCTGTCCGACGCCAACGTGTACGAGCGCTTCTACAGCGAGGTACTGCCCGACCCGCAGATCGTCGAAGTCTCCGACCAGCTCTTCGCCGGCCTACCCGTCGATCAGTCGGTGCTGACCGCGAACCTGCGGGTGGTCATCCCTCCGTCGTCACTCAAAGGGGTGGCGGCGAGCCTGGCGGATCGGACCGCGGCCTACCTGAGCGGCAGCGGCGACACTCTCTACCTGCGCATCGACCTGCGGCCGGTGCTGGCCAACGTCTCCCAGCTCGCCAGTACCTACCTCGCCGGTGAGGTGGCCGGTGCGACCACTTACCCGGTGGACGACGTCAGCCGGTTCACCGTCGGACTCCTCGACGCGCTCGAGCAGCTGTCGAAGGGACACCCGCCGACATCCGTGCCGTCGATCGGCGCGGTGCGGCTCTCGCCCGTTCAGGCCGACCAGGTCGCCGACGTCGTTCTCGACCGGGCACATGGGCTGGACGGGCCCGAGCGTCGCGCCGTGCACCAGCAACTGGTGACGCTCATGCGCGCCGGCGATCTCTCCTCGGCGCTGGCCGTCGCGGGTCCGCTGGTCTTCGAGGGTGACGAGACTTCCATCGCGGACCTACGGCGTCGGGTCGGCGGTGGTACGGCCATCGATCTGGGGCCGGCCCTGCGGGGGCTTCCCGACTCCCCGGGTACGTCCGCGGTACACGCCGTCCATGAATTCGGCTCGTCGGGTGTGCTGCTCGCCGCGGGCGGGCTGTCGGGTCTGATGCTCGCGGCGCTCGCCACCGGATTCGTCGTCATCCGCCGGCGTGGAGGGTCTGGGCCGCGGCTGGTCGTGGCGGGGCTTGCCGCGGCCGGCCTTTCGGCCCTCGCGGTCGGGGGAATGGTCGCGAGCCTGATCGGCGACCCGCTCGAGGCCCTGACCGGCCCCTCGTCGTCGTTGCCGGTGAGCGTGCGCGCGATGCTTCACGACATCTCCCGCGGGCTGGTCGGCCGGGTCGAGGACAACTGGCTCACGTTCGCGGTGATCCCACTGATCGCGGCTGCCGCCATCGTCGTGGTCACCTCGGTGGTGCGGATGCTCGTCCGGTCGACGGTCCGCCGCCGGCGGTGGTGGACGCTGGCGGCGACCTCGGCGGCGATCACCGCGCTGTTCTGGGCCGTCGTGCCCCTGCCGGTTACCCCGGCCGTCCGGTACTGCAACGGCTCGGACCAGCTCTGCGACCACAGGTACAACGACGTGGTGTACGCGGCCACGCACAACTCGATGGCGGCCAGCGACGCCCGGTTTCTCGGCGCGGCGCAGGACCCGGACATGATCGGCCAGCTGAACGCGGGTATCCGCGCGTTGCTGATAGACGTCCACCACTGGACGCAGCCGGAGGAGGTCGACGCGTTCCTGAACAACCTCCCGCCGGACCAGCGCGCCGTCTTCGAGCCGTTCACGCGCGGTGCTCGCTCGGCGCGTCCGGGGCTGTGGCTGTGCCACGACATCTGCCAGCTCGGCGCGTTGAACCTGGAGGTCGAGCTGACCCGGCTGCGCGCCTGGCTTGCCGCGAACCCCACCGAGGTGGTCACCCTGGTGATCCAGGACGGTGCTCCCGCGGCCGAGGTGATGGACGCCTTCAACCGGGCGGGTTTGGGTCGTTATGTGCTGACTCCGCCCAGGGATGTCGGCGGCGACTGGCCGACGCTCGGTTCAATGGTCGAGAGGAACCGGCGCCTGGTCGTCTTCGCGGAGAGCGCCGACGTCCCGGGTAGCTTCTACCGGCAGTTCTTCCGGTATGCCGGCGACACGTCCTTCGATGTGTCCTCGCCCGACGGCTTCACCTGCCTGCTCGGCCGCGGCGGGCGCAAACCGTCGATGATGCTGATCAACCACTGGATCACCCGGACGGCGAGCAGCCGGGCGGACGCGGCTGTGGTGAACCGGCGTGCATCCCTGCTCGACCAGGTCAGGGCGTGCCAGAGCGCGCAGGGACGGCTGCCGACGTTCGTGGCGGTGGACTTCGCCACTATCGGTGACCTCGTCCCGACCGTCGCCGAGCTGAACCGCCGCCCCGCCCGGTAGCGCTGTCTCCACCCGATGGTGGCGCGGGCGGGGGGGCCGCCAGGGTCTGGTCCTGTGTGTCGCTCTGCGTGGAGTTTGGCGGCCGGCCATCGGGAACCCTAGGATCAGAACAGGTACACAACTGCACATCGATGCCGCTCACGCCCGGGCGGGAGAGTCCACGGCACACCAGACCGTGGCGCCGAAGGAGCAAGATCTCCCCATAAACTCTCAGGCTGGAGAAACCGCCGGGTCAGGCAGCTCTGGAAAGTGGACGCCCTCGGCGTCCCGCCGACGGTGAAAGCCCGGAGTGCCGGCCCGTGGGCCGGTGACTACGGGTGAAACTCTCAGGCAGATGGACAGAGGGGGAGGTCCGTCGCGACCGGCGCGCATGCCGAGTTGCCCGACCTCTGGAGCGCTTCGACCGTGCACATGAACCCCGAACCGCCCGCGGACAGGACCGGCCGGACCAGCAGCGGTAACGGGACTTCCACGGTTGGCATGCAGCCTGCCACGCCCCGGCCGGTCCCGCCGTCGCCCGTCCCGCCGTCGCCCGTCCCGCCGTCGTCCGAAAGTCCCGCCGGGCCGGCGTCGACGGCGTCGACGGCGATGGTGACCGGTGAGCTGGCGACCTTCGTCGACCGGCACGTCGGCCCGGATGCCGGTCAGCGTCAGCGGATGCTCGACGGGCTTGGTTATGCCAGCCTGGACGCGCTTACCGGGGCCGCGGTTCCGGCTGCGATCCGTGACACCGCGCTCGACCTGCCGCCCGTGGTGAGCGAACCGGAGGTGCTCGCGGAACTGCGACGGC
>NZ_CAKKTK010000031.1:0-48957 GCF_920656135.1 Frankia sp. Cppng1_Ct_nod
GTCTCCCCAGCGGCGAGCCGCGTGTCCCAGGGGAGGATGGCCACCGCGACGGGGGTCGTCTCCTGCGGATCCGGTCCCGGGAGGGCCGCCATGGTGGCCCGTGCAGGGTCGGGTTCGTCCGCGGTGAGTAGCACCTGGGCCTTGCAGATCAGATTCTGCCCCTGTCGAAATGTCAGGGAGACCGAGGCGAACGAGCGTCCCTGCTGGAGCTGCTCGACGTGGGCCTCCAACGGCTCGTTCCACGTCCCGGAACGCACGAACAGCGTCTGTAGGGACTGGAGCCGCTTCCCCGGGTGCAGGCGCTCGGCCAGGACGACCTGTTGGCCGACCAGTTGGGCGCCAAGTATCCCCCCGTGCGAGCTGGGTAGGTTCCGCAACGGTACGGGTGAGCCGCCAGGCCGGGCAGCCTCTGGCTGGACGTCCAGCGCATCGAGCACGTCCTCGAGTGCCAGTGGCCACTTGGCCTGCGACCCGCCGTACGGCGCCACCTTGATCGGTTCTACCGCCGTCGGATTCAAAAGATCCCTCCCATCGCTCGGGAGCACACCCCGGTGCACCCGTACGACCAGTTCTACCGAGGTGGGCTCCCGGACGGGACCTGATGTGACGAGGTGACATGACGACGCAGGGCGGGGAGTTCCTCCGCGCAAAAGAGCCGTTCTGGACACGCACGGGGTGAGGCTCGCCCTCGGCGAAGCGGTGGCTTGCCGAGGGCGTGAGGAGTTCCTGCCTGCCGGCCCACTCGTCCCGTAGGCGCACGCTCGGGTCAGTTTCCGCCGGTGTCGGCATAGCGGCGGGCGGCGGCCAGAGCCGCGCGCACCGTGGCGACGTCGACCGGTACCCCCGCTGGAATCCCCGCCTGCTCGGCATCCGGGCTCGACCCGAAGTACAAGGTGGCGTACGCGGCGGTGTCGCGCTGGAAACGCCACCCCTCGGCGAGCGGACCGGCGTCGACGGTGTTGTAGCCGAGCGCGTCCAGGAACGCGGTCACCGTCACCTTCGCCTCCGCGTCGTCTCCGGCGATCGACAGGGCGCTGCGGTCGGGCGCTCCGACCGGCCGTGCCAGCGACAACAGATGCTTGAAGTAGATGTTGTTGAATGTCTTGACAACCTTGGACGTCGGCAGATGGCGTTGGAGGAGTTCGCTGGTGGTGGTCGACTCGTCGTCCAGTTCGGGGATCTGCCCGTCACGCTGCGGGTAGTAGTTGTTGGTGTCGATGACGACCTTGCCGGCCAGCGGTTCGACGGGCACGCTGCGGTAGGCGCCCAGGGGAATCGTCACGACGACCAGGTCACCCGCCTCCGCGGCTTCGCCGGGGGTTGCGGCGCGGGCGTGCGGGCCCAGCTCGTCGACCAGTTCCTTCAACGTCTCGGGTCCACGCGAATTGCTCAGGACCACGTTGTAGCCGGCCGCGACCGCAAGCCTGGCTACCGTGCCGCCGATGTTTCCACTGCCGATCAGCCCAACAGTTGTCATGTCCGACCCCAACCCTCGGCACACCGACGGTATTCCTACCGATGGCTGTCCGCACTCGAGGCATGTCGTTTCGGTCCTCATGAGGGGCCTCCTCGGCGGCGCTGTCGGTTCAGGGCACCGCGAGGTTCCGTCGGGACGGTGCGGGTGGACGGCGCTCAGCGGGTGGACGGCCGCCTCGGCGTCGTCACGCTCGGATTGCTGATGATGGTGATCGAGGGTGGACCCGGCGGGATCTACCGTTGCCAGGAGTTCGGCGAGAGCGGTGTCGGCGAGGGCGTACAGGATGATCCTCCCCTGCCGGTAGGTGGAGACCACGTTGTGGTGGCGGAGGATTCGCAGCGCCGCGCCACGGAACCGGTGGCGCGGAGAACGACAGAAACGACCTATTCCCGCTGCTCGTACAGTTCCTTCAGGCCGATGGTCAGTACTCGGTCACCGTTGGCCGAGGTCCGCAGCTCTGGGTCGAAACCGGCACCGCCGTAGCAGGCGATCACCGTGTTCCGGGTGTCGAACCCCTTGCCCGCGAGAAGCTCGCGGGCTCGACGTAGCCGTTCGACATGCCGGATACCCATGACCTCACCCCACTTCACCTCCCCCAGGGAAAGCACCCGGCGAGGTTCGCCCGGGTCCGCGGGAGCGAGCACGGCGATGTCGACCTCTATCTGGGTCCTACGAGCCGGGTCCGCGACAATCCCGGCGCCGACTTCGGCCGGCAGGCCGCCGAACGTGTCGGATGGTGCGGCGAGCGCGAACTCACGGCAGACCTGTTCGAAGTGCGGACCGACCACCTGGGCGGAGAACCGGGACTTGGCATCCAGCCAGACGGTAGCCGCACGACCGCTCTCCAACAGCCCCCATCTGGGGCGCATGACCACCTGATAAAAGACGATCAACGGTTCGGCGATCCGGTAGACCGAACGGCCCTGACGGAACAGGTCGGGTTCCCTACGGAGTAGTCCGCAGTCCTCGAGCACGTTGAGATGATGACCGATATCCGCGGCCTTGCGCCCGATGTAGCCGGCGATTCCACCCCGGGTGTTATTGCCACCGGCCACCGCCGCGAGGACCGAATGATACAGGGCGGTATCCCGTATATCGGCCTCCTCCTCAAGAAGATAGCGGGCTTCCCGAAAAAGGGGGGTGGCCGGGTTGAGCACCGTCCGCAGCACCCAGTCGTCGAAGTCCGCCAGGCCCTCGGGGGAGTCGTCGTTGACGAACCTGCGATAGGCCGGCGTGCCACCGACAACGGCGTGGTGTCGAACGGCCAGCGCGGGATCATTGATGTTCCAGAAACGAGCGGCCAGCGGGTAGTCGAACGGGCGCACCACCAGCTCAAGACTGGCCCGCCCGCGAAGAGGAGCGCTGCCGGCCAATAGTTTACCCATCACCGAGATGGCTGAGCCGCACAGTAGCAGTGAGATGCTGTTCGCTCGCGCCACCGCCCGATCGATCTCCCGCTGGAGAATCGACGGGAGTGCTGGCGACGCCGCGCTCAGATATGGGAACTCGTCGATGACGATCGGTCTCGGTCTGGTCCCAGCCACTGAGAACAGATAGGTGATCGCCTCGTCCCAGCTGACGAATCGCGGCGGCACAGGCGCTTCGGTGTACTCGGCGAGGGCCTCGGAGAAGAGGTGGAGTGACTCCGCCTCCGTCGCCTGGGTGGCGCCGAAATACATCCCCCCCGTCTCACGGGCCAACGCCTCGACCAGGAACGTCTTCCCCTGGCGGCGCCGCCCGCTGACCACGCCCAGTCGTGGCCGTCCCCCGTCACGTGCGGCAAAGGCCGCCAGATGCCGCCATTCGAAGTCACGATCAAAGATGCGAGCCGGTTTGATCATCTGGACTCCAATAGCGAGAACTGTACTTCGTCGAAGTATACTCCTCGCTATTAGGTGTCGATGGCCTCGGCTGAAGTGGCCATCTCAAGATCCCGGGTGGCGGTAGAACCAGTCCGGTGTGGCCGCTACCCGGCAGTCGGACACCTCGGCGACGGAACACCTCGGCGCCTGCGGAGACGGGTGGCTGACGCTCAGCCGGCGGGAAACGTGATCGGCAGGTGGATCGCGGCGCGCACACCGTAGTTCGTGTACACCACATCCTCCCCAGGAGTGATCTTGTACTCGGGAATGCGCCGGTGGAACTCCTCGAGTGCCACGCGCAGCTCGAGGCGAGCGAGATTGGAGCCGAGACAGCGGTGCGGGCCGGCCGCGAAGCCGACGTGCGCGTTGTGCGGCCGGTCGAAATCCACGGTCAGCGGGTCGGGGAAGGTGTCCGGGTCGACGTTCGCCGCAGCCCAGACCACCTCGACCTTGGAGCCGGCGGGGAAGTGGCGGCCGTGGACCTCGATGTCCTCGGTCACCCATCGGTGCCCGAGCGGCACCGGTGACTCGTAGCGCATCAGTTCCTCGATCGCCTTGCCGAGCAGCTCCGGGCCCGCCAGCACCCGCCGGCGCTCGGCCGGGTGCTCGGCGAACCAGGCGATCATGCACGACAGTGAGCAGGTGACCGTGTCCAGACCTGCGATCACCAGTAGGTAGCAGATATCGATGATCTCTTGGTCGGTGAGTCGACCGCCGTCCATCTCGACTGTCAGAAAGCCGCCGATGAGATCGTCCCGCGGTGGGCCGGCGCGACGCTCGTCAAGGACCCTTGCGAGGTAGTCGTATGTCCGCTCGCCCGCTGCGAGCATGTTCGCCTGCTGCTCATCGACGGTCGCGCCCTGCGGCCGGACGACCGCTTCCTTGAACTCCAGGAAGATCGGCAGGTCGTCGGTGGGCAGGCCGAGCAGGTCGATGAAGATGTGTGCCGGTAGCGGCGCGCACAGGCCCAACATCAGTTCGGCCTTGCCGTTGTCCGCGAACACGTCGATCAGGGCGTTCGTCCGTGCCCGAATGGTCGCTTCCAGCCGTGCGACTCGCTTCGGAGTGAATAACGGGTCCAGTAGCTTGCGGTACTTGCGGTGCGCCTCGCCGTCGAGGTCCAGCGGAATCAGTGGCCGCTGGGCGCCCATGTGGTAGTTCACACCGTCGGTGGCGTGTACCGCTGGATGGCGGAGGAATTCCGTCATCTCCTCGCGGCGGGCGACAACGAGCGTGCCGTCGGGGCGGTTCGGGGCGTTCTGCCCAGCCAGCTCGATGAACGCCCGCTGTGGATGGTGCTCATCCCACGAACCCAGCAGGTGTGCCGCGCAGAAATGCGGCGGAGTGACAGTCTCGGCGGTCATGTTCGCTCCTAAGCTTTTTGCACTCGAGGGTTCCGGCAGGAGGGAGGTCAGTCCGCTACGGCGATGGCCTGCTCGGGACAGTTCTCCACGGCCGACCGGGCTGATCCGGCAAGCTCGCCGGGCACCGGGTCGGCCAGCACATAGGCGTGGCTGTCGATCTCGTCCAGGTCGAACAGGGCCGGTGCGTTCAGAACGCAGAGAGCGTGCCCCTGGCATCGATCCCGGTCCACCGTCACGCGCATCGCCCGAAACCCCCTCGTCGTCCGGCAACCGATCGTTGACATCACACACTGCAACGAATCCGTCAGCCATGCACCGGTGCAATCTGCATCGGGATCAAATTGGATCACTGTCCACACGCAATGCTTTACTCGCCGCGCACGACGACTGTCGTGAGTATCACACTGCCCAGACGGAAGGTTCGCGTCAAGGTATCACTGCTATCTAATTTTGGATCTTCCGGTTCGGCCGCGACCGGTCGCCGGGGAACAGCGGCTGGTCCAGCATGGCCATGCCGTAGCGACACCCACCGACGTTCTGAAGCCCCACGGGGCCTTCTCCGCCTCGCCATGCATCCGGCCGGACGTGGCTCGTGACGGCCAAGGTTGCCCGACCCGGCATTAGTGGATCTTAGTCCTGATTGTTTCACAGGATGATGTCTAGTGGTTACTGATGGTCAGAAGCTCGGTAACCCTCGTCACCAGCGTCACCAGCGTCACCAGCGTCACCAGGTGAAGATCAGAAGTCACCGAGCGGGACGAAGCTGCTCGGAGGGCTGGTTTGTCGCGCTGTGTGCAGGCAAGGCGCGAGGAGCCCGCGTCAGGTGGATGGCCATACGGCCATTGGCCGGTTGGGGACGCCGGCGTCCGACAGCTGAAGCTGTACATCGACGGCCCGGCGAGCTCGGCCGCATAGCATTGTCAGGTACAGCTCACTTTACCTTCCTGAAGACTTGTCTGAAAGGCTGCGAGACGTGCCGGGGTATCGTCGAACCGCCAGTCCGCCTTCGCGCCCGAACCGGGCATCTTCTCGAACCAGATGAATCCGGCGACCGAAGGATTCCGGACCAGCCACCGTCCGAAAGCGGCCACCCACTGGGTTTTGTAGACGTCAGGAGCGGCGCCGGTCTCGGATAGCAGAATCCGCTTCTGGGTGAAATTGTGGATCTGCCGCAGTGCAGCTCCGAGGGTGTCGTCCGGGGTCTTCTCGCGGACGCCGTAGCCGGTCAGGCCAACGATGTCCACCCACTCGTCACCGGGATAGAAACTACGCAAGGGCAGATTGTCGGTGCCGCGAGGGATGTTCGGTGACCACACCCACAGCACGTTGGTCGCCCCTTCCTGCTGAAACAGGGAGACGACATGTTTCCACATTTCCACGTACTGGGCCGGGGTGTTCTTACCTACCATGGCCCACGGGTACCAGTGGCCGTTCATCTCGTGGGCGAGGCGGACCAGGACGGGACGCCGGTAGCCGGCGATCTGCCGGGCAATGGCGCGGTACTTGTCATCGAGCGCTCCGCCGAGGGTAGTTTCGAGATCTACCTCCGGCTGTACCTCCCCGCGTCCGGGCAGCCATGGCTCCAGGGTCAGCACCGGTGTTACCGGCAGGCGTTCCAAGGTGTTGTTGGCCATGCTGTCGACGACGGACACGAACACTTCGACCAGAACCGGGCGGCACATTGTCGCCTGCTTGATCCGGTCGAGGGCGGCATCGTCGGACTGCGGCACGGCGACGCCGAACAGGGGATGCTCACCGAACAGGCCGTCGACCGTTGCCCTTACCGGAGGGCTGGCCGTGGTTGCCGGTGGAGACTGGACGGGGGCTGGCCGTGCGGACCCGCCCGAACCTCCGGCGAGCGTCGAACATCCGGCAAGCACTGCCAGGACGATCAGAGCCGGTAGAGAATACCGACGGGCCATCCCGATCACACTCCCGCAAGGATGCTGGTCCACGGCGCGGAATCATCCCGTGAACGAATGATCGTCATTGTTGGTTCGAAGTCCCTGTAACCGTTCAGCGGACGAATGATCTCCATCGTCGGTTCAAAATCTTGAACCCTGCCGGTAACGGTGAAGTGGTAGAGCATTGCGGTCCTCGGGCTGACGCGCACCGGTCGGCAGTGCGGGTATGGAATGTCCACGGTTGTGTCGTGGACGCCACGGCGAACCCCATGCCCGGGCAGCAGCAGCGGAAGCATGAAATACAAACTGGGCAGGGCGAACAACAGAGTTGTCCAATACTGCTCCCAGCCGAACTGGGCAAGGTCGAACAATGCCCCGGCCCAGGTTGCGGCGAAGCAGAACCCACCCCAACAGCGGACCAACCGAGCCACCTTCCGGTAGACCGGTGTCTTCTTCGCGGCCCCGGTCGGTACCCAGTCGGCGGTACGGCCCCGCAGAATGTCGGCGATGGCCAGCGCGTGACAGAAGCCGATCAGAATCTGGACGCGGATCACATCGGGCCGCCATCGGCCGTGGGTTATCGCCGGCATGAGGATCGCCCATACGCCGACCACGCCGACCAACGGCAGGTAGTTCGCCGGGTTGACATCCCGAGGAAACGCCCAAAGCATGGTCAGACCGGGCAGCGGGCCGGAAAAGGTGATGAGGGCCGTAGTGATGTAGTAGAGAAAACCGGTCCAATAGCACAGCCGCTGGCCGACCTTCAACGAAGCTTGGTGGAACTGTCGATCGACCAACAGCGACATCGATCCTGTGCACCAGCGGTACTGCTGGTTGGTGAAGCCGTCGAAGGCATCGGGGCACACTCCCTTGGCTACGTTCACCGGCACGTACCGGACCAGGTAGCCGACCTTCATGAGGTTCACGCCGGTGTGTACATCCTCCGAGTGGCCGATCTGCGCGAACCCGCCGGATCGACGCAGCCCCGCCCGACGATAGATCGCGTTCGTGCCGACGCAGATTGCCGCGTTCCGGCCGTCCCTGGCAGGTTGGATCCACCGGTAGAACAGCTCCTGGGTCGCCCCGGCGGCGCGCTGCAGCCAGTTGAACCCGCTGTTGACGTCGAAGAACTGCGGACTCTGGACGATCCCGACGTCGGGATCGTCCATGTAGGGCATCAGTTCGTGGAGGAAATCCGACCGCGGAGCGAAGTCGGCGTCGAGGACGACGATGAAATCGCCTGTTGATTGACGGTAGCCGTAGCCCAGGTTTCCCGCTTTCTTCAAGTGCCCCCGGTTCGGCCTGCTCAGGTAGGTGAAGCCATGGGCGAGTGCGAGCCCGGCAACATGCGGCCTGGCCGAATCGTCCAGTACGTATACGTGCAGCTGTCCGGGCCAGCGAAGCTGCGCCACATGCCGGTAGGTGTTTTTCAGCATGGGGATGGTCTCGCCCGCCGAGGGCAGGAAGACGTCCACACTCGGGTAGTGAGTGGGTCGCCACCGTGCCACCTTCCGTTGGTGGGCGGCAAGGCTGATGCGGCGCTTGCGGGTGCTGGAGGTCATGCTGACAACCACGCACACGGTCTGGATGGCGATCAGTAGATAGAAGGTGCGGGTCCACCAGGTGTGACGTGCCATCCTGGCGAGCCCGAACATCACACTGGCGAAGGAGAGAAAGAGAAGACCGAAAATCCATCGATGTTGCCGACCGAAGTAGCTGTACTTCTGTTGGTCGTCGGGTGGTTCGGGAAAATATTCACGGACAGGAGCTCGTCCGGCCAGCATTCTACCACCTCCCAGGTGATGCGGTGGCACCTGAGCCGACGGGGCAGGCTGCGGTGTCGCGTCCTTGCTGCACGGTGCATTTGCGTAATGTCAAAGAACCTACATGTACACGAAGAGTGACATAATGAGCGGTACTTGTACCTCTCGGCGATCCTTCGACCGCTGGTGCCCGCTGGTGCCCGCTGGTGCCCGCTGGTGCCCGCTGGTGCCCGCTGGTGCCCGCTGGTGCCCGCTCGTGCCCGCTCGGCCTGTTTCGCTGTTGATGATCCCGAATGCAGGCCTGTGAGCTCCCTGAACGGTCCTGGGAGCTGGCGCGGCCGGGTTGCTGTGGATGCCCGGTAAGCGTGATGTCGATTGGCTGCAGGATTTGCGACGGTTACTCTGCGTGCAGGGTAGCGAGGGGGATCGGTGCCGGGCAAGGCCCTGGCGTCGAGGTGGGCGCATCCCGGTTTGACACCCGAACCGGAAACCGTTTTCATCACGGTAATCGTTACCTTTACGTTGGAGTCTGCCTTGCGTGTGACACGGGTCCGTCTCGCCTCGGGTGCCGCCGGCCTTGCGGTCGGTGTTGCGCTACTCGCTGGCTGTGGTTCCGACGGTGGTGGGCCCGCGACGGCCACCGCATCCGGGAAACTGAAGGTGGTCGCGACGACCACCCAGGTCGCGGACTTCGCCCGCGTCGTCGGCGGTGACCGGGTCGAGGTCGCCCAGATCCTCAAGCCCAACGTCGACCCGCACGACTACGAACCCTCACCGGCGGACGTGAAGGCGATCCGTGAGGCGAACGTGCTCGTGGAGAACGGCGTCGGTCTGGAGAAGTGGCTCGACGGGGCGATCTCGTCGGCGGGTTTCGCGGGTACCCGGGTCGACACCAGCCAGGGCGTGAAGATCCGTCCTGGCAACGGTGACGAGGAGGAGAAGCAAGGCGACCCGCACATCTGGCACAACCCGCAGAACGCGAAGATCATGACGGGCAACATCGAGAAGGCGCTCGCGGCCAAGGACCCGGCGGATGCCGCCGTCTTCCAGGCCAACCTCGCCGCCTATGACACGAAGCTCGACGCCCTCGACGCCGGCATCGCCCGTCAGATCAACTCGCTGCCTCCCGCCGACCGCAAGCTGGTGACCAACCACGACGCGTTCGGCTACTACGTGGACCGGTACCAGCTGACCTTCGTCGGGTCGATCATCCCCAGTTTCGACACGTCGGCGGAGCTGTCCGGCAAGGACATCGACGACCTTGTCACGAAGATCAAGGAGACCGGGGTCAAGGCGGTCTTCTCCGAGTCCTCGCTGCCACCGAAGACGGCCGAGGCGATCGGCCGGCAGGCCGGTGTCAAGGTGGAGGCGGGCGAGGACTCCCTTTACGGTGACACGCTCGGCCCGCAGGGTTCGGACGGCGCCACCTACCTGCAGATGGAGGAGCACAACACGAAGACGATCGTCGGCGCGCTGGCATGAGGGAACCGACGGTAAACCCGGGTGCGGATGCCGATGCCGCAGGGGATGTCGGCGGGGACGCCGTCCGGGAACACACCCCCGCGGTGGTCTTCGACCGGGCGAGCATCGCCTACGGACGGGTGCCCGTCCTTGAGGACGTGGACGGAGTGGTGCGCGCCGGGCACACGGTCGCGCTGGTCGGGCCGAACGGTGGCGGCAAGTCAACCATGATCAAAGCGATGCTTGGGCTTGTCCCGGTCGTCCGCGGGTCGATCCAGGTGCTCGGCCGGACGCCGGTCCGGGCCCGTCGCGACGTTGCCTATGTCCCGCAGGCGGACACCCTCGATCCCGAGTTCCCGGTCTCCGTCGGTCAGGTCGTGCTGATGGGCCGGTACCGCCGGGTCGGCTGGGTGCGTCGACCCGGCGGTGCGGACCGGCGGATCGCCGCCGAGGCGTTGGCCGCGGTCGGGCTCGCGCACCGGGTCAGCGACCGGTTCGGCACCCTGTCCGGGGGGCAGCGCCAGCGCGTCCTGCTCGCGCGGGCGATGACCCAGCAGCCGAAGCTGCTGCTGTTGGACGAGCCGTTCAACGGCGTGGACGCGGTGTCCCAGGAGGCGTTGCTGTCCGCGCTCGCCGGGCTGCGCGCGGGCGGCGCGACCGTCGTCGTCAGCACCCATGACCTGTCCCTGGCACATCTGGCCTGCGACGACGTCTGTCTGCTCAACCGGCACCAGTTCGGGTTCGGGCCGACCGGGGCCACCCTCACCTCGGAGCGGCTGCGGGCGGCCTACGGTGGGGCCGCGCTCGAGCTGCGGGGCGACAGCGTCATCGTCGCGCACTCATGACCTGTCCATCCCACCCGTGAGGCACCCACCCGTGAGGCACCCACCCGTGAGGCATCCACCCGTGAGGCATCCACCGTGCTGAACCGGTTGTTCGTCGAGCCGTTCGCGCTTCCGTTCATGCAGCGGGCACTGGTCGAGATGCTGCTGCTCGGTATGTTGGCCGGGGTCGTCGGTGTGTTCGTAGTCCTGCGCCGGCTGGCGTTCCTGTCCGATGCGCTGACCCACACGATCTTCCCCGGGGTGGTCATCGGATACCTGGTCGCACAGGAGCCCGGGGTCGTGCCCGGTGCGCTGGTGTTCGCGGTGCTGTCCGCGGTGCTGTTCACGATGTTCGCGGCGAACCGGCGGGTGAGCCAGGACGCCGCGCTCGCGATCCTGCTGACGTCGTTCTTCGCGCTGGGCGTCGTGCTCGTGTCACGGCAGCGTTCCTACACCGCTGATCTGACCGCGTTCCTGTTCGGTCATGTGCTCACAGTCGACTCCGCCGAGATCACACAGACGGGCGCGGTCGCGGGCGCGGTCGCGGTCGCGCTGTTCGCGTTGCGTAAGGAGCTGCTGCTACGAGCCTTCGACCCGCAGGCTGCTCAGGCGATGGGTTACCGAGTCGAGTTGCTGGACCTCATCCTCAACCTGGTCATCGCGCTCGTGGTCGTGGCGGCTGTCAAGGCTGTCGGGACGCTTCTGGTCATCGCGCTCCTCGTGGTACCGGCGGCCGCGGCCCGGCTGTTGTCCGACCGGTTGGCGGTCATGACCGGGGTCGCTGTCACCCTCGGCATGGCCGGTGGCTGGCTGGGGCTCGCGGCCAGCTACGAAGCATCGGTCCATCATGGGGTCCGGTTGGCTTCGGGTGCCACCGTCGTGCTCGCGCTTGTCGTGCTCTACGTGCTGGCGTTGGGGGTGGGGCCGTTCGCCCGGCTGCTGTGGAGCCGGGCGCGGGGACGACTGCCACCGGGTACCACCGAGGCTGCTGAGACTGCGGAAGCGGCCGGTGCGCCGGCCGCCGTGGATGCCGGTGAGCGCCTGGTGGCCCGGCTCGCGCCGGATGTCCTGAAGCTTGAGGAGCATGGTCGGTGATCTTCGTTGACCTGCTGTCGGACTCCTACGCCCGGCGTGCCCTGGGCGAAGCCGTCCTCGTCGGCGCGTTGTGTGGTGCGGTCGGCGTCCACGTGGTGCTGCGCCGACTGAGTTTCTTCACGATGGCGATGACTCACGCGACCTTCCCCGGCGTGGTGCTGGCCGCGATCCTGGGCCTGAACCTCTATCTCGGTTCAGGGGTGTTCGGTGTTGTGGTGGTCCTCGCGGTGGCCGCGTTGTCCACGCGCGGTGACAATTCTAGTGTCACCGGCGTGGTTCTGTCGGGAGGTTTCGCGCTGGGGGTGCTGCTGCTCTCGGCGCAGGCTGGATTCACCAAGGACCTCACCGCCTACCTGGTCGGGTCCATCCTGACCGTGCAGGTCAGCGACCTCGCGACCACCGCGATCACCACCCTGGTGGTGCTGGGGGTTTTAGGACTGCTGGGCAAGGAGTTCACCTTCGGTGCCTTCGACCGGGACGCGACCATCGCGGTCGGTTACCCGGCCGGTCGGCTCGATCTCGTCCTGCTCCTGCTGATCGAGCTGACGATCGTCACGTCCGTGCCGGCGGTGGGAACGATCCTGTCGGTCGCGTTGATCGTGGCGCCGGCGGCCACAGCCCGGCTGTGGTGCGACAGTGTCGGTGCCATGACCGCCGTCGCAATGGGCGTCGGAGTGGCCAGCGGTGTCATCGGGCTCGCGGTCAGCGAGCAGTGGAGGGTCGCGGCCGGTGGGGCGATCGTGCTCACCGCCGCCGGCATCTTCGCGCTGTCGATGGTTGTCGTGCCCGGGATGGGCCTGCTCGCCCGCCGGGCCGCCGGAGCGTCCAACTGAGGGCGACAGCTGGCCGGAGCGCAACACAGGCAAAATAAAACGTGAGTGGAATTGCTCCGCTTTCAGGTGTTCCGCGGACGGCATGCCAGCTTCGCTGGGCCGCCGTGACCAGGGACGGGCGGTTCACCGCTGCCGGCCTGGCCGGTGACCATCGTGCACGATAATCGTTGTCGATATCGGATGCAATATCGGTGAAATAGAAACCGTTGTCAACACCGGTTTCGAAACAATGGTTGCGAGTCGCGGTAAAGCGCGAGTAGCGCTAATGTTTTCGTGTGGCAGTAATGTTCACGCCACCTGCTCGCAGGAATCGGCGAGCAGGTGGCGGGCGCGGGCTGTCACTCACACTCGCAGGAGGGGATTTCATGACCACCGCGACCCATCCACAGCACCACACCATCGCCGAGCACGGGCATACCGATGGCTGCGGGCATGTCTCGTTCACCCATGGCGACCACGTCGACTACGCCCATGAAGGTCATCTGCACCGCACTCATGGTGACCACTTCGACGAATGTGAGTCAGGGGGTCATGCCGAGCACTCATCTCATGATCATGTGCACGGTGAAGGGTGCGGCCATGTCGCCGTGCCGCACCGCGACCATGTCGACTACGTGCACGACGGGCATCGGCACGCCGGTCACGACGGCCACTGGGACGAGCACTGATCTCGCGAGGCGGCTGATCCTGAAAGGCGACTGACCCCACGGCACCGGTCCGGCATCGACATCCGCGATGACCGGGCCGGTGCATGTGAGCATTCCCCACCGAGATCCCGCGCGGCCAGGCGGTTTTCAGCTGATCAGACTCATGAGTTCGCGCCCGTCCACCCACGTGCCGGTGGCATCCGTGAAGCTGTTGTCGGACCACTGCAGTATACGTACCGCCGTGTTGCAGACCGCCGGGAAGGCATTTATCTGGGTGCCGTCACAGGTGAACGGATGGGCCATGACGTTCGGGTGGTCGTGAGTTGCCCGCAGTGCTGTCCGCAGGACGTTCGGCGTCGTATCCGGTGCTTCCGCGAGCAGGGACCGGACGGCGAGGACAGTCGAGAACGACGCCTGCGACAACGGTGACCGCTGCGATTCCGGGACCTGCGCACGAAATGCTTCGGTTTCCTGATCGCCGCCTGACCGGCCGACGGGAAGATAGGCCGAGGCGAAGAAAAGATTCCCCGGGTTTCGCCCGCCGGCCCGCGTGACGGCGGGCGACGCGCAGGAGCCGACGAAATACATCGGTGCCTTGACCTGGAGTGTGGCGGCTACCTGGACGATCCGTGCGCAGGACTGGGCGGGAAAGACGACGACGATTGCGTCCGGATTTCCGGAAGCGGCCTGGCTGACGGCTGGGGCGAAATCGGCTGTGTCAACTTTCTCCGCCACGAGTAGAATATCCGTCACGTCTTTTTTCCGCAGGATCGTCTGCGATCCCTGAATTGCCGCGGTGAGAAGTCCCGGCAGGTCCGCATACAGCGCGTGGACTTTCTTCACATGTTTGGTCGCGGTGAGGTACTCGGTGATTCCGAGCAGGTCGGTGAGAGTGCCGCCGGTCAGCGAGAAGGACGTCGGCGAGCTGAGTTCCCCACTCAGCTGGGGCGATCCGCTGACGTAGGGAATCCCTGCGTGCTCGTAGAGCGGCATGGCGGCCTCGGTGCTGAGGTCCACTCCGCCGACCACGGCCACCGGCTTCTCGGCTATAAGTCGGTTGGCGCAGTCCTGAGAGGACTCGGGGGAGCCGTTTGTCGCACATGTGACGAGTTCGACAGGTCGGCCGTGAACGCCACCGAGGGTCGAGTTCGCGTACGTGACAGCGCCCTCGGCGGCTATCCGGGTCTCGGGAAACGACCCGAGCGGTGTGTTCTCCATCGACACAAAACCGAGCTTGACCGGCGGCCCGCTGAGCGGGCTGGCCGACCCACCACCCGGCCTACCTGCGCTGTTGGCTGCTCCACCTCGTTGGCTCGTGCACCCGACGAGGGCGACGGACAGGGCTACGGCTGCTGCGACGAGAGCACGACGGGACAGCGTCATATTGACTGAAGTTACACTGCCTTGGCCCAGGACAGACTGTCCTGGCCGATTGGAGAGCCCTGTGTCCACGTATGTAGCGGCACTGGTCCTCGGGCTGGGCGCAGGTGCGGTGTATGCGGCCCTGGGACTTGGGCTGGTGTTGATACACCGTGCGTCCGGAGTAGTCAATGTTGCGCACGCGGCGTTCGCAATGTATGTGGCCTACGAGTACGCGGAGCTCCGAGACATCGGAGACCTCGTCCTCCCCGTCATCGGGCTTCCCCCTCGTATTCATCTGACCGATACTCCTACTTTCGCGTTGGCTTTGACGGTGTCACTCGCCATGGCCGCGCTTCTCGGCCTGCTTGTCTACTTTCTCATATTCCGTCCGCTCCGCGACGCCCCGCCGGTCCTTACGCTCGTCGCGTCGGTCGGTCTCATGATTGCCATACAGGCGTTGGCGGTACTGCAGTTCGGCTCCGACAACAGGTCCATTGATTCCGTCCTGCCGAGGTCGTCCTTCCTCCTGCTCGGGATCGTTGTGCCCGTTGACCGCCCGCTGCTCGCCGTGCTCGTGGCCGCGGTCGGCGCACTCATGTGGGCGGTATCCCGGTGGACCGTGCTGGGGCTCGCCACCCGCGCGGTCGCCGAATCGGACGAGGCCGCGGCGCAGTTCGGCTACCGACCTGAATTCATCGCGGCGGCGAGCTGGGTCGCGGCATCCGTACTCGGCGCCCTCGCCGGGATACTGGTGGCGCCTATCAGTGACCTCAGCCCGTCCACAAACACGTTGTTCATCGTGCCGGCGCTTGCGGCGGCACTTCTTGGCGGGTTGTCCTCGTTCGGCGCGACGATCGTCGGTGCGCTGCTGCTCGGAATGGTCCAAGCGGTCCTGCGTCCCCTGCAGCACGACGTCTCGTGGCTGAACCAACCCGGCCTGCGGACGTTGTTTCCGCTCCTTTTCCTCATCGTCATAGCGCTCACCCGCGGTCAGTTGATACCGGGACGGGCCGGGTCCGTGGCGCCGACGGCCAGGAGGTTGCCCCGGGCGGAGCCGGCCGGACGCCCACTGCGCGACCTGACCGTGCTCGTCCCGGTCGGGGTGTTTGCACTGCTGCTCCTGACCGGTCCCTACCGGTTGGGGCTGGAACGCAGCCTGGCCGCCGCGGTCGTATGCCTGTCCTTCGTCGTGCTGACCGGATTCGCCGGGCAGCTCTCGCTCGCGCAGATGTCACTGGCCGGGGTGGCCGGATTCCTGCTGGCGAGGCTGGCAGGTGGCCTCGCAGTGCCGTTCCCGATCGCCCCGCTGCTCGCGACCGCGGCGGCGACCACGGCCGGCCTTCTGCTCGGAGCGTTGTCCCGGCGGATACGCGGCGTCGACCTGGCGATCGTCACACTCACCGCGGGCGTCGCCTTCCAGGAGATAGTCTTTGCCAATCCGCTGATCACCGGTGGTCTTGCCGGGTCGGCCGTGCCGCCCCCGGCGCTGTTCGGCATCGACCTCGGCATGGCTGGAGACGGGTTTCCAAGGGTGCAGTATGGGCTGCTCGCCCTGGCCGTGTTCGCGGCATGCGGCTTCGGGGTCGCCCGGTTGCGGGCGTCCACAGCGGGCCTGCGGATGCTCGCGGTCCGGTCGAACGAGCGGGCGGCGTCGTCCGTCGGCGTCGATGCCGCTCGGACGAAGCTGCTCGCGTCCGCGGTGTCCGCCGGGATCGCGGGTCTCGGTGGTTGTCTGATCGGCTACGGCCAGGGGAGGCTGTCGCTTGACTCCTTCGGGGTCTTCGCATCCCTGTTCTTCCTCGCGATTGCCTCGGTCGGTGGGGTGATGAGCGTACGCGGCGCCATGGTGGGTGGCCTGCTGGCACCGGGTGGCGTGGTGTTCACCGCGCTGGACCGGCTCGGGGATCTCGCCAGGTACCAGTACCTGCTGTGCGGCGTCGCCCTGGTCGTGCTCGTCGTGTGGCGGCCGGAGGGGCTTGCCTACAGCGTCCGCCCACCCGTTGTCCGTCTGCCCGTTGTCCGTCTGCCGGTGGTCCGCCGATGAGCATCCGCCTGAAGGTCGACGCGTTGTGCGCCAGCTATGGCAAGGTCCAGATCCTGCATGACGTGTCGTTCACCCTGACCGCAGGGAAGGTGACGGGCCTGATCGGGCCCAACGGCGCGGGGAAGACCACCCTGATCGACGCGGTCACGGGTTTCACGCGGATCACTGCCGGCCAGGTTCTTCTGGACGGGACGGCGCTGAACGGGATGGGTCCGGACGAGCGGTTCCGACGCGGTCTCACCCGCACTTTCCAGTCGCTGGAACTGTTCGAGGATCTGTCCGTCGCCGAGAACCTCGCGGTCGCAGGATCGGAGCCCGCGTGGATGCTGGAGCTCGGAGCGCTCGTCGACCGGCTTCCGGAAACGCTTTCCCACGACGAGCGCCTCGCGGTCGGGCTTGGCCGGGCGCTGGCCGCGGGGGGGCAGGTGCTGCTCGTGGACGAACCCGCGGCGGGCCTGGACTCGGCCGCGAGGTCCGTCCTGATCGGTCGGCTACGGCGGTTCGCCGAACGTGGCTATGCGATCCTGCTGGTCGACCACGACATCAAGCTCATCTTCGAGGCGTGCGATGACGTTGTCGTGCTCAACCGCGGCAGAGTGGTCGCCTACGGTCCACCGGCCGAGGTCAGGGACCGCCCGGAGGTCCGCGAGGTCTACCTGGGCGGCGCGCCGGTCATGCCTGCGCGGCCGCCGGCGTTGGCACGCCGGGACAACGTACTGGCCGTCCAGAATGTCACCGTTGGTTACCGACGGCTGCCTGTCGTGCACGATGTCTCGCTCGACGTCCACGCCGGTGAGGTCGTCGCGTTGCTCGGGCCGAACGGAGCCGGCAAGACGACCCTGATCCGCACAGTGGCCGGGCTACTCACGCCGTTCAGCGGTGCGGTGACCGCGCTGTGTGAAAACTCCCGCCGGGCCAACCCGGCCCGGCTTGCGCGCCGGGGGCTGGCGGTCGTGCCGGAAGGAGGAACACCGCTGCGGGGCCTGACCGCGCGTGAGATCCTGCGTCTCGCTGTGGGCCGGCGGTCCGGCGACCGGATCGAGGCAACGCTTGCCTCCTTCCCCGCGCTGCGTCCGTTGCTCGACCGGACCGGCGGAGAGCTGTCCGGAGGCGAACGTCAGCAGTTGGCGCTCGCCAGCGCGGTCGCCCGGCGGCCGCGGCTGCTCCTCGTCGACGAGTTCTCCTCCGGTCTCGCGACCGACCTCGCGTCGAGCCTGCTGGCGGTCCTGCGACAGCTGGCGGACGAGCACGGCACCGGCGTCCTGCTGATCGAACAGCACGTCTCGCTCGCCCTTGCCGCCGCGGACCGCGCCTACATCCTCGACCGCGGTCGGATCGTCTTCACCGGCACCGCGGCCGCTCTTGCCGCCGACCCCGCACTACTCGACGCGAGCTACTTCGGCATCGGTTCGTAGAACCAGTGACGTCGGCCCTGTCAGGTCGTGCGGGGCAACGCGGATCTGCGGCAGGGTCAGTCCACGGCGCTGGGCGCCCAGTAGCGGTCACGCAGAATGCGCTTGTACAGTTTCCCGGTGTCGAGCCGGGGTAGTTCGGGTTCGAAGTCGACCGAACGTGGGCATTTGTAGGCGGCAAGGTGTTCGCGGCAGAAGGCGATCAGTTCCTCCTGTAGCGCCGGCCCGGCATCCGCCCAGTCCAGCGGTTGGACGACCGCCTTGACCTCCTCACCGAAGTCGGCGTTGGGAACGCCGATCACCGCCACGTCGAGCACTCCGGGATGGGTGATGAGCAGGTTCTCCGCTTCCTGCGGGTAGATGTTCACCCCACCGGAAATAATCATGAAAGACCGGCGGTCGGTGAGGTAGAGATAGCCGTCGTCGTCGAGATAACCAACGTCGCCCACGGTCGTCCAACCCTGGTCGTTGCGGGCGCCGGCGGTTTTCGCGAGGTCATTGAGATACTCGAACGGGATGCCGTCCGCGAACCAGATCGTCCCCGGCTCGCCGGCCGACAGCTCCCGCCCATCGTCGTCGAGGATGTGCGGCTTGCCGATCATCGTCCGCCCCACGGAACCGGGATGGGCCAGCCACTCCGGCGAGGTGATGAACGTGGCCCCGGAGCCCTCGGAGGAGGAGTAGAACTCGGAGATGATCGGCCCCCACCATTCGATCATCTGATGCTTTATCTGCACCGGACAGGGTGCGGCGGCGTGTATCACGCAACGAAGGCTTGACAGGTCGTGGCGGGCGCGCTGCTCGGGTGGAAGCTTGAGCATCCGAACGAACATCGTCGGAACCAGCTGGCTGTGCGTCACGTGGTAGCGCTCGACCAGCGCGAGGTATCCGGCGGGGTCGAAGCGTTCCATGACAACGGCGGTGCCGCCGAGACGGTGCACGCCCATCGTCCACACGATCGGCGCGGAGTGGTAAAGGGGAGCGGGGGAGAGGTAGACGTCGTTTTCCCCGAAGCCGATTGCCCGCAGGAACGGCACAACAGGGTCGGTATCGAGCGAGATCGGGCTGCCGGACAGCTTGCGTTTGATGCCCTTGGGTCGGCCGGTGGTTCCGGACGAATACTGGAGGAGGTCCCCCTCGGATTCGTCGGCGATCGGCGTGGTCGGCCGGTTCACGACCGCGCCGGTATAGGGCAGCCATCCGTCCAGCTGGTCGAAGAAAGCAGGATCGCCATCTTCGGCGATCATCAGTCGCCGTTCGACGCCAGGGATCAACTGGAGGGTCAGCTGTGCGGCCATCTCCGCCAGCGCGGTGCTGGAGACCAGTACCCGTGCCCCGCAGTCGTTGATGATGTAGGCCGCCTCGTCGACAGTCAGATGGGAATTGATCGTCGTGAAATACAGGCCGGACCGGCGTGCTCCCCAGACGACTTCGTGGTAAAAGGCGTTGTTTTCCATGAGGACGGCGACGACATCACCCTGGCGTAGGCCCTGGCTACGTAAGTAGTGGGCAAAGCGGTTCGATCGCTCCTCGAGCTGACGATAGGTCACGACCTCGCCGCTGCTTCCCATGATGACAGCCGGCCGGTCCCCGGCGGTGTGCGCGAAGGAGCCGGGGTACATGTCAGTCCCTTGTCGGAGCGTGCGAAATCAGCGTTGCCGGGTCGTCCGGCGGACACTGTCGTAGATGATCAATGGCCTGGTGTCCCATGTCCTCACCTCTCATCGATCGGAGCTACACCGAGGAAGATCGTAGTCCGACTGCGGAAGGGACGACAGAACAAAACGGTGTCGGGGCGAGAAATGGCACTCTCATCCGTTCGAACCGGTAACAGTCCCGTCCGGTGAGAGCCCCCAACCGCCGTGGGTCTGATGCGGAGGTCCGATGTCCGAACCCGTGGTCCTGGCGTGGCGGGTGCCGAACCCTTCTCCGCCGGGGGCGACTGGAACGGCCCGCCGGGGGCGGGCCGTTCCAGTCGTATCAGGACGAGTTCCCGCACAGCGGCTGGGGTGCCGGTGGCAGCGGGTTGAAGTGACTACCGTCCTGACTGACCTGAACAAAGTAGAAGCAAGGGTTCTGCCGTAACGCACTCGAGAGATCAATGGGCGCGAGGAGGTCGTCGGCGGTGTACCGGTTGACCTTGTTGAGGCCGGTAATAAAGCCCTGCCGGGTCGGGCAGGAACCGGAGGCTTCCAGACCGCGGATGAACATGTCGGCCGCTGTCCATCCGTTGAGCGCCATCTGCTGGTTGGGCGGCTGGACCTGGGGCGCGTAGTCAACCATCGCCTGTAGAAAGACCCGATGGGCGGGAAGGTTGAGCTCGAAGGGCGTGGAGTTGACAGCGATGACACTTCCGGCGAGCTTTGAGCCGAACCGGTTCAGCTGGTTGGGGTCGTAACCGAGCAGCCCGATCCGTACCCGCAGGGATACGCCGGCCTGGCCTGCGGCATCCAGGATCGAGGCATACAGGTCAGGCGTCGCGCTGACAATGAGTGTGTCCGTCTTGGACTGTTTGATCTCGCGGGCAACGACCGCGAGATTCTCGTTGGTCGGGGAGATATCACGTGTGTAGGTAATGTCGATGCCGGATGCCACCAGGCTCTCGACAACCGCACTCTTCTGCTGCTTCGACACCGGGTCGAACTGGACGCCGATCACGGCTGCTCTGGTACCGCCATGGTCACGGACAAACTTGGGCCAGCTGGTCTCCGGGAAATAGGTGGTCACCGTGAAGACGTTGTCGTAACTCGACTGGCCCGTGCTCAGGGCCGCGACCGTCGGGATACCCTCGTCCTGCAGCCAGCTGCTGGCGTCGTCGCTGGCCGTGAGCTGAACGATTCCAAATACCTGTTTATCGGTGATCAGGTTGCGGGCCGTGACGAGACTCTGTTTCGGAAGATTCTGGTCGTCACCCCAGGCGTAGGTCAGCCGACGACCATTAACTCCGCCGCGCGCATTCTCTACTCCGAGGCGGGCATCCACGCCGGCGCGAAAGGGGAGAAGCGTCGTCTTCGTGGACCCGGAATCCGAGTAGATGAGTCCGAAATCGATCGTATCGGAACTCACGCCCGGTCCGGTGCAGTTGGCCTTGCTCCCGGCGGTCGAGTTCTTGGCCGATCCCCCACAGCCACCTAATAAACCTAACGTCGTGACTCCTACCAGCAGAATAGTCCGGTAACCCGAAAAAATGGAAGATGGCATATGTCAACCCTTTTCTTTTCTTGTTATCGGTAAGGTCTTCCTGTAGGAGACCGGAGCCGGGTGCCGGGCCGGGTACTCGTCGCCGGTCCCTCTCGGTGATGCCCGTGAACCAGAACAGAGAACCCCGGCCGAGGTCGGTCGGTTTCGCGTCCGTTCCAAGGCTTCCCGGTGGTGCGGTCCGCGGACCGGGCAGCTACTGTCCGAGTCGACGAAGTTACGCAGTGGTGGTCCGAGTCGACGACGTTACGCAGTGGTGGGTCGATGGGGTCGCCGCCTTTCAGTCCCGCGGACCCGCCTTGCCCGCGCCGCTGGACCCGGAATCTATATCTCGAATAGAAAAACTATCTATAGAAAGTTGTAGACGGGGTGCTGTGACACTCTCCGCCATTGATCCATTACAAATTTCCCTGCGCTGCTGGTGGCGGGCGTACCCGAAGCGGGTGCTACGGTTGGTAACCCGGCCGGGTCGATATCGAATACCGGCATACCCCGCCCTCCTGACACTTCTGTCAGGTGGTTACTGTGGCCGCTCTCGAGGCTAGTCTTAAGAAAGACCGCCGAAGGCTACTCGTGACCTTGGATGGCAAGGCGGGAGGTCGCGGAGTACGTCCATGCCTGCCCGGTGTCGCCGCTGTGGCCCATGGGGGCCTGGTGAGACTCCGCAGCCCTACCGGGCTCACACCTGAAGGACAACATGAAGACATTTTTTCCGCTTAACTCCAACAACTGTCGTGGCCTGCTCTCTGGTTGGACCGGATGGGTCACCGGACTACGACTCGGCCGAACCCTGAAAGCCGAGGGGACGTCGCGTGGGGACGTTTTATGGTGCCCCTGCTTACCGTTGCGCGGCTCCGCCCGGCAGAAGGAAACATCCGCATTGTCCGTGCGGGGGGAGGCGGTGACCAGGGGAAGAATGAGGCTGGCGGTCGCTGCATCCACAGTGGCCTTCGCCGTCGTGGCCGGATGCAGCGGGGGGTCGGCCGCAGGAGCGAAGGGCAGGCCGGCGGGAGCGTCCGACGACGTCCTCGGCGGGACTCGCGCGGCGCAGGACGAAGTGTCGAAGGCGTTGCAGAACCCGACCGGCATCCTGATTGACGCGCCACTGTCGAGGAGGCCATCCTCGGACAAACTGATCGCAATTCTGGACACCCCGACCGGCACCGGGCACCTGAAGAACCTGGGCGTCGTCGACGCGGCGCGGGCGCTCGGATGGCGGGCGCAGCTGCTCACCGTGGGCAGGGGGGCCGAGGACACCGCAACAGTGATGGACCAGGCGCTGGATCTGCATCCTGATGCGGTCGTTTTCGGCGCTACGCCGGTCGCCCTGCTGGGCCAACAGCTCGCGCGGGCGCAGACGTTGAAGATCCCCGTGCTGGCGGACAGCATAACCGACCCGGTCCAGAACGGCATCATCTCGACATCCCTCGACAATCCCACCCAGGTCGCCGAGTACGGCCGGCTTGTCGGCTCGTATGTCGCAGCCAAGAGCGACGGCAAGGCACACGCCGCCATCTTCACGATCAGCGCCTACCCGGTTCTCACCGTCTTCGCCAACAGCTTCAAGCAGGCGCTGACGGCCGCCTGCCCGACCTGCAAGGTTCTCGTCGTCAATCAGCAAATCAGTGATCTCGGCAAGAACACGCCCCAGAGCGTCGTCGACACCCTGCAACGCGACCCGAACATCAACTGGGCGATCTTCTCGCTCGGTGACCTCACCATCGGTGTGCCCGAGGCACTGCGGGCTGCCGGGTTGCAGGGCAAGGTCAAGATTGGTGGCGAAACCCCGACCCAGGCCAACCTCCAGGCGCTGCGAGCTGGTACGGAGGAGGTCTGGACGGGATTCACCGCGGCGATCCTCGGCTGGCGTGATGTCGACATGCTTGCCCGGTACTTCAACGGGGAGAGCCTGGACGCGGCGAACAGGACGTTGCTGCCGACTCAACTCATCACCAGGGAAAACGTAAGCATTGCCCCCCTCGACTCGACCGGTTACTACGTCGGGTTCCCGGGCTACGCCGACGCCTTCAAGAAGCTCTGGCAGCTCGGGTAGGTCTCCTCGGTGGCGTTGCGCGGAGTCCGCGAGGTGGCGTACAACAGTCAGACCTGACTGTCAGTCTGATCGGTCGTCCTGTCCGGACCGAACTGGTCCGGACAGGACGACCTGGGCGGGGTTCGGAGTGGCAGTGACGAGGAGGGTGCACATGCGGCTCGGAATACCCTTGGCCTACAGTGGCGGATTCAAGGAGGCGGTTGCCGGCCTGCGTGACTTCGAGGCCGCCGGGGTCGACATCGTCTTCGTGGCGGAGTTGTACTCCTTCGACGCGGTGAGCCAGTTGGGGTACATCGCCGCAAGCACCAACCGGCTGGGGATCGCGTCGGGGATCCTGCCCTTGTACAGCCGTACTCCGACGCTGACGGCGATGACGGCGGCCGGTCTCGACTACGTTTCCGACGGTCGGTTCACTCTTGGGATCGGGGCATCCGGCCCGCAGGTCATTGAAGGGTTCCACGGAGTCCCGTACGACGCGCCACTCGGACGCACCCGCGAGGTCGTGGAGATATGCCGCCAGGTGTGGCGGCGTGAGCAGGTTGTGCATGACGGCCGCTACTACCAGGTCCCGCTGCCGGCAGACCGGGGCACCGGCCTCGGTAAGCCACTGAAGATCATTAATAAGCCGGTACGGGACCGCATCCCGATTGTCCTGGCGGCCATGGGGCCGAAGAACGTCGAGCTTGCGGCTGAGATCGCCGAGGGATGGGAGCCGATCTTCTTCCATCCGGAGAAGGCTAGGGACGTCTGGGGGCCGTCCCTGGCCGCGGGCCAGGCCAGGCGTGACCCCGCTCTCGGGCCGTTGGACGTCGTCGTGGCCACGCCGGTGGCGATCGGTGACGACGTCGAGCATCTGCACGATCTTGCCCGTCCGATGCTCGCCCTTTATATCGGCGGAATGGGTGCCAGGGGCAGGAACTTCTACAACGACCTGGCCCGGCGCTACGGCTACGAGCGGGAGGCCAAACTGATCCAGGACCTCTACCTCGAAGGCAGGAAGGAGGAGGCTGCAGCCGCTGTCCCGGCGGAGCTGCTGCGTGCCACCTCCCTCATCGGGCCGAAAGGCTACGTCCGGGAACGCCTGAACGCCCTGGCCGCGGTCGGGGTGACGACGCTGAACGTCACCCTCCTGGCCCATACCCACGCCGAACAGGTCGCCTCCGTCGAGCTGGTTCGGGAACTGTTGCCCTGACGTCTCGCCGGCGTCCCGGCCCGGACCCCTCACGGTGTCGGATCCAGATCCCGTCGCGGCCCGCCGCCTGATCGGACCTACAGGTCCAGCAGGCGGCGGGCGATGTTCTTCCACTGGGCGAGGTGTGGGTCGGTTGCCGGCGGCCGGGGGTCGAAGGCGTAGGTGAGGGCTACCCCGCGCATGCTGGTGAACAGCAGTTCCCGAACCTGCGGGTAGAGCGGATGGTTTCTGACCTCCGGGCCGTAGATGGTGTCGATGGTCTCGCGGATGGCGGCGCCAAGGCGTCGTTCCTCGGGCAGCAGAGCCCGCGCAAGGTTGTCGTTGGTACGTGCGGCCGTCCAGATCTCGATCGCCGCCCAGAAGTACGGCTCGTGGAACGTCTCCCACAGCAGTTCGACGGCGAGGTCCAGACGGTCGGCACCGTCGTCCCGGTTCTCCGACAGCCGGGCTACCCGCGTGCCGATCTGGTGCATCCGGGATGTCGCCAGGTGCTGGGTGGCGGCGACCAGCAGCACCTCGCGGGAGGGGAAGTGGTGCAGGAGCCGGCCGCGGGAGACATCGGCCCGAGACTGGATCATCAATGTCGTCGTCCCGGAGTACCCGTGTTCGATCAGGCATGCGATCGCCGCGTCAAGGATGCGTTGGCGGCTGTCGGACGTCCGCTGTTGCCGGCTGCGGTGGACGGGTGCTCCGCTTTCGGTCATTCCTACAAGATTACCTACGGCGAGCCGAACAGTCAGTATTGACTGTTCGGATTCGCCCCGGCAGTGTCGTGGTAGGCGTACGTCTGTCGATGGTGCAGGTCTGGCGGCGGTGCCGTCGGACCAGCGCGCGGAAGGTGGGCACGGTGGTGGTCACAGGCCGGCCGTCGTCGTTGGCGGCGCAGGTGTATGACAGCGAGCATGTGCTCTTCCGGGACATGGTGCGGGTCTTTGTCGCTCGGCAGGTGCTCCCGAAGATCGAGGAGTGGGAGCGCGCGGGCATCATCGACCGGTCGTTCTACCTCGACGCCGGTGCCCAGGGCCTGCTCGGATTCGGCGTCGAGGAGAAGTACGGAGGCCCCGGGGTCGAGGACTTCCGGTTCAACGCGATCGTGGGGGAGGAGTTCTCCCGTGCGTTGGTCGCCTCCGCCGGTCTCGGTCTGACGTTACAGAACGACATCGTGCTGCCCTATCTACTCGGGCTTGCCACCGACGAGCAGAAGGCGCGTTGGCTGCCCGGAACCGTCTGCGGGCAGACGGTACTCGCGGTGGCCATGACGGAACCGGGCACCGGCAGTGACCTGGCGGCCATCCGGACCCGCGCCGTACGTGACGGGGACTGGTACGTCGTCAACGGCGCGAAGACGTTCATCTCCTCCGGCCAGCATGCCGACCTCGTAATCACCGCGGTGCGGACCGCTGACGACCCGCACCGCGGACTGTCGCTGCTCGTCATCGAACGCGGGATGCCCGGCTTCGAGCGGGGCCGCAACCTGGAGAAGATCGGCCTGCACGCGCAGGACACCAGCGAGCTGTCGTTCACCGACCTCCGGGTGCCGGTCGCGAACCTCCTCGGTGAGGAGAACGCCGGCTTCTACGCTCTTGTCCGTAACCTGCCGCAGGAGCGGCTGTCCATCGCGGTCAGCGGCCTGGCCGCAGCCGAGGGGGTGCTGGCGCAGACATTGATCTACGTCAAGGAGCGCACCGCCTTCGGGCAGCCGATCGGCTCGTTCCAGCACAACAAGTTCGTCCTGGCGGAACTGGCGACCGAGGTCGATGTCGCGCGCACCTTCGTTCTGGACTGTCTGGTGGAGCACCTGCACGGCGAGCTCACCGCGGCGCGTGCGGCCAAGGCCAAGTACTGGGCCACCGAGCTGCAGTGCAGCGTCGCCGACCGCTGCCTGCAGCTTCACGGCGGGTACGGCTACATGCGGGAATATCCGGTGAGCAGGGCGTTTGTCGACGGCCGGATCCAGAAGATCTACGGTGGGACGAACGAGATCATGAAGGAGATCATCGGTCGGGACCTCGGCCTGTGACCGGCGACCTGGTTACCGGCGACCTGGTTACCGGCGACGGGCAGGCAGGGGAAAGGCGGCCGGCGGGACCGCTGGCAGGTCTGCGGGTGGTGGAACTTGCCGGCCTCGGCCCCGGCCCGCACGCGGCGATGCTGCTGGCCGACCTCGGCGCGGACGTCGCCCGCGTCGAGAGGCCCGTCGGCGGCCTGCAGATCGGCCAGACCGGTGCCCCCGACCATCTGCTGCGAGGCCGCCGCTCGGTCGCCGCAGACCTCAAGGACCCCGCCGCACGGGAGACCGTACTGCGCCTGGTGGAACGCGCGGACGTGCTGATCGAGGGCTACCGGCCTGGGGTCGCCGAACGTCTCGGCATCGGACCGGACGAATGCCGTGCCCGTAACCCCCGGCTCGTCTACGCGCGGATGACCGGCTGGGGTCAGGACGGACCGCTCGCCCAGCGGGCCGGGCACGACATCAACTACATCTCCATCACCGGCGTCCTGCACGCGATCGGGCGCGCGGACGGCGGACCGGTGCCGCCGTTGAACCTTGTCGGTGACTTCGGCGGCGGGTCGGTGTTCTGCGTCATGGGGATACTCGCCGCACTGTGGGAGCGGGAACGCTCGGGGTGCGGCCAGGTCATCGACGCCGCCATGGTCGACGGCGCGAGCGTGCTCGCCCAGATGATGTGGGCTCTTCGCGCGATGGGGGCCTGGTCGGACGAGCGGGCCACGAACCTGCTCGACGGTGGTGCCCCGTTCTACGACACCTACCTGTGCGCCGACGGCCGTCATGTGGCCGTCGGCGCCCTCGAGCCGCAGTTCTACGCCGCGCTGCTTGTCGGCCTCGGACTTGCCGACAGCGACGACCTGCCCGACCAGAACGACCGGGTCGGTTGGCCCCGGCTACGGGCCCGCTTCACCCAGGTCTTCGCATCCCGTACCCGGGACGAGTGGGCGGCGGTGTTCGACGGTACCGACGCCTGCGTCACCCCGGTGCTCACCTTCGCCGAGGCACTCACGCATCCGCAGCTGCGGGCGCGTGGCACCTTCGTCAGTGTGGACGGGGTTGTCCAACCCGGACCTGCGCCGCGTTTCTCCCGCACCCGCCCACGGCGTCCGTCCGCGCCCCCTACCGCGGGCGCGGACACCGCAGACGTCCTCGCCGACTGGGATGTCAGGACCAGCTGATCGGACGATCAGCGCGGAGCCATGCGGATGGCGCCGTCGAGCCGGATGACCTCGCCGTTGATCATGGCGTTGGCGACGATGTGCTCGACCAGCGCGCCGTACTCGTCCGGGTCCCCGAGCCGGTTGGGGTGCGGCACCTGCCGTCCGAGCGAGGTCTGCGCATCCTCGGGCAGGCCCGCGAGCATCGGCGTGCGGAACAGGCCCGGCGCGATGGTGACGACCCTGATCTGCTTGTCCGCGAAGTCGCGGGCAAGTGGCAGGGTCATACCGACCACACCGCCCTTGGACGCGGAGTAGGCGGCCTGCCCGATCTGACCCTCGAATGCGGCGACCGACGCGGTGCAGACGACAACCCCGCGTTCATCGTTGATCGGTTCGTGCCGAACGATCCGCTCGGCGGCCAGCCGGATCACGTTGAAGGTACCGATCAGGTTGACCATGATCGTACGGGTGAAGGCCTCCAGAGGCATCACACCGGCCTTGCCCAGTACCCGGGCCGCTGGCCCGATTCCGGCGCAGTTCACGACCACGCGAAGCTCGCCGAGGCCGTCTGCGACGTCGAGCGCGGCCGACACCTGCTCGGAGTCGGTGACGTCGGTGGGTGCGAAGGCGGACTTGCCGAGTTCGGAGGCGATCTGCTCGCCGCCCGAGGTAGGCAGGTCCACCAGTACCACGCTCGCGCCCGCGTTCACGAGCCTACGGGCGGTAGCAAGCCCGAGCCCCGATGCTCCTCCGGTCACCACGGCAACGCCGCCTGCGATGTCCACGCGTCTGTTTCTCCTCGTTCGGTGTGTTGGCACGAACTCGAGTCGCTGAACTGATCCAGGGCCGAAGACCCTTCAGGGCCTCCGGAGGCGCGAGAAGAACCATGATCGCGTCTCCTTTGGCCAACGGCCTAGAGACGTTCGATGATGGTGGCGTTGGCCATGCCGCCGCCTTCGCACATGGTCTGCAGGCCGTATCTGCCGCCGGTGGCCTCGAGATGATTCACCAGAGTCGCGAGCAGGCGGGTACCGGACGCGCCGAGCGCGTGCCCGAGAGCGATCGCGCCACCGCGGGGGTTCAGCTTCGCCGGGTCCGCGCCGACTTCGTATGCCCAGGCCAGCGGTACGGGGGCGAACGCCTCGTTGACCTCATAGGCGTCGATGTCGCCGATGGCCAGGCCGGCGCGCGCGAGGACCTTCTGCGTCGCCGGGATCGGACCGGTGAGCATCAGCATGGGGTCGTCACCGATGACGGAGAACGCATGGAAGCGTGCCCGGGGACGAAGCCCGAGTTCGTTCGCGGCCTGTTCGCTCATGATCAGAGCGGCGGACGCCCCGTCCGTGAGTGGGGAGGAGTTTCCCGGAGTGATCTTCCAGTTGATGTCGGGGAACCGCGTGATCATGTCCTCGGTGGTGAAGGAGGGCCTGAGCCCGGCCAGTCCCTCGGCGGTGGTGGCGGGTCGTACCGTCTGGTCCACCAGGTGCGTGATGGTTGATCCGTCCGGAGCGGGAGCCGATACCGGGACGATCTCGTTGTCGAAGGCGCCGGCGGCAGCGGCCTCCGCCGCGCGCTGGTGGGATGCGGCCGAGTAGGCGTCGAGGGCTTCGCGGTCCAACTTCCACTTCTCGGCGATCAGCTCGGCCGCCACACCCTGGTTGACCAGGCCCTCGGGGTAGCGGGCGTGGATTCCTGGCCCCTGGGGGTCCTGGCCGACGGTGGTCGTGCCCATCGGGATGCGGCTCATCGACTCGACGCCACACGCGATCACGATGTCGTAGGCGCCGGCAATGATGCCCTGGGCGGCGAAGTGCGCGGCCTGTTGGCTGGAGCCGCACTGGCGGTCGATGCTCACGGCCGGGACCGTCTCGGGAAACCCGGCTGAAAGCAGGGCATGCCGGGTGATGTTCATGGACTGCTCGCCCACCTGCTGGACACAGCCGCCGATGACATCGTCGATCCGCGCCGGGTCGAGAGCGTCGTTACGCTCCAGTAGCGTCCGCAGCACGGCCGCGAGCAACTCGACCGGATGCACCCCGGACAACGCTCCGCCCGGTTTTCCTCGTCCGGATGCGGTCCGTACGACATCGACGATGACAGCGTTGCTCATGCAATTCCCTCCGGGAGGGCCTCGGAGCCGCCGGGCGAGGCCAGAACGAGCTGCTCGTGGTCCTTCGTCGTCTGTGGAGTGCCGCGCCTATCGTCATCCACGTGATACAGAACAGTCAAACATGACTGTTTGATCGGCTTGGTGCCGCTGTGCCAGCGGATGCTGCACCCCGGCGACCGACAGCCCGGCAGTGCGGCTGATCCCGCACAGGTGTCAACCTGCGGTCACGGGAAGGACACCAAGCTGCTCTGTCGCGTAGAACCTCTGCCATGCGTGGGCACGATGACGGCGGGCAGCGGGACACGGTGCCGCTGACGGTTGGGCTGGTCGTGCTCGGAAGCCTGGTCGTGCTGGGGAGCCTGGTCGCGCTGGGGATCCTCGTGGCGTTGTGGGTTTGGGTGCCGGCGCTCTACGGGGCGACGGTCGACGGCCGAGCCGAGGCGGTCGCGACGACCCGCACCGGGATCGGGATCGTGGCCGCAGCCCTGATCGCCTTCACCAGCGCGATGCTGAGCCTTGCCGAGACTCGCCGGGCCGGCGTCCAGGCCCGGGAAAGAGATCGTCAGACGCGTGAGCGGGAGCTGGCCGGTCAGTTGATCGAGCGTTACATGCTGGCGGTCGCGCTCTGACCGCCGATCAGTATTGTGATCATGATTCGGTCGGGCGGTCAGCGGCGAAACGCAGGTAGCGGTCGGCGGATCGGCGTATCGCGGCGTGCCCGTCGATGCGGACAACCGCGTTCCAGAAGGCGCCGTAGATCGTCTCGAACCCGAGGGGTTCGAGGAGCTGGACCGCGCGGCGTACGGCCGCGGGACGTTCCGGAATGTAGTTCGGGTAGCTGTACATGAAGCTCACCCAGCGCCGGTCCATAACGACCTGCAGGATGTCACCGGACAGCAGCGCGCCCTGCCCGCTGTCAGCGCCCCCCCAGTGCAGGACGGTGCCGCCGGCAAAGTGGACGCCGGCGTTGACCAGCGTGAGTGCGTCACCGATCACACGGGTGTCGCCGGACCAGAAGACCACCGCTTCATCGGGCCGGCCGACCCAGCGCGCGTCGGCTCTGTGCAGGTAGATGGGGACGCCGCCGAACGCCCGACTCCATTCGATCATCGTCCCGTAGAAGTGTGGATGGCTGATCGCGATCATGTGTATGCCACCGAGAGCGCGCACCGCCGTGACGATGTCGGTGTCCAGATAGCCGACGCAGTCCCACAGGACGTTGCCGCCAGGGGTCCGTACCAGCAGTGCCCGTTGTCCGATCCCGACCTTCGGATCCACACCGAGGCCGATGACCCCGTCGCCTTCCGGTTCGACCCGACCGTGGTACCCCTGCGCACGCAGCTCGGGCAGAGTCGTCCACCGCTGGCCGTCCCAACCGATGAACTGGCGTTCATCGGTACAGATCGGGCAGTCCAGCCTCGGGGTGGCGTACTGGACGCCGCACGCCCGGCAGATCGGGAACGTGCGCTCCATCCCGGTCACGCTACTGCCCGCCTCGGCGCCGTGCCCGGTCCGGCCCGGGCTCGGCGTCCCGCGGCGAAGGCTGGACGGTGCCGGCCGAAGGCTCGATGGTCTCTGGCGTCGGTCCCACCTGCCCGTGTTGTCCACACGATGGCGGTCCCGTGCCGGACGTACAAGGCTGCGCATGGCCGAATCGGTACATACAGGTGGATGCATCCGGGGAGTGCGGATCCCGGCTGCGGTGGAATACTCGGTCCGTCCCCGGCACTCGGCGTCCCGCACAAACCCGGGACGGTCCCCTGCGGCGTGACCCAGCTATCAGTTTCGCGACTGTATCGCGCGGAAATGACGTTCTGGGGAGCCGGGGACGACGGCTTCCGCATCATCGTTTGCCTGGTCCACGGTGTGGTCGCGGTGAACCCGTTCCTTCGGTATTGGTCAGACGTTCCCGGGTAACTTAACTGTCCGTAATCCCCATTACTTTTGGTGATTAAGTGGATGCCGAGAGAGATCGACCCGGAAGATCTATCTCTCGGTTTCCGGGGATCTGCCGCGGATCGCCCTCTGCGTGCATCGCTCCAGTCCAGCTCGGATGGATTAGATAATGTGGCGAGCATCATAGGTTCGCAGGAGCCGGCGGGGATCGGCTTTATCCGATCAATCCGGACATTCCACCAAAAATCAAAAAGAGGCAGTCAGGGCGGTGGTACCGCCCTGACTGCCTCGGATGCCTGTGGCACGGTGTCGCCGTGCTGGAGCAGGAGATCGGTCTCCGCTCGCGGAGACCGGTAAGCGCGCCGCAGTCAGGCCGAGCTGATTGCGGTCAGAGTGACACGTGCATGGTCCGTAAGATCGGCGGCACCGGCACACCCGGTACGTTCGACTTCACGGCAGAGGGTGGCCACGTCCCTTCCGGCCATTCCGGAGTCGAGAAGAGCTGCCTGTTCGACGGCTTGATGCCCGAGCTGAAGAGCGGCATCGGCATCGCCGGTGCGGACATGGGCCACGCCGAGTCTGGTCATGGCTTCCACCCGCGCACGTGGAAAGTCACCGGCCAGACCGTCCGCGGCATCATCCAGATAAGGAATGGCCGCGGCGCCGTCACCGCTGGACAACAGAGCCTCACCTGCGAACAGGGAAATGCAGGGCGGTACACACCAGTAAATGTGCGGCGGATCCTCCGCAGGCTGGGACTGGCTGATGAGATGAACCGCGTCCTCAGCCGTTCTGGCTGCTGTGGTGCTTTCGCCGGCGCGACCGTACGCGAGTGCGAGTGCACCGGAGATCGCCGCTTTCTCGGTGGCGGTCATCGCGTTGCGTGCACCGGCCTGGGCCGATCGGAGCATGGTGACGGCATCATTCGGATCGCCGTACCACGCGGCCTGTTCAGCCATGCAGCGCAGGATGTTGGCTCCCAGCGCCGGTTGCCCGGCTTCGCCGGCAGCCCGCAGCGCGACCATCCACAGGCGCTGCGCACCGCCGTGGTAGCCGCTGTCGAACGCAGCCCAGCCTGCCAGCCGGGCGAGCTCGGCTGCGACGGCGTACAGCCTCGCCTCGTGTGCGTGGCCATACAGGGCGGTCCGCAGGACGCGCACGGCGACCCGAAGCTCCGCCATGGACAGCTCGTATATGTCATCTCCTCCGAGAACGTCATCCATTCGGCGAAGCGTGTCCACCCGGCGCTCGAAACCCGCGACGAGCGAGTCGCTCACGCGCTTTCCTTCGAGTGCGGTGGCAAGCCCGGCTGAATCGGTCATGAGCCAGTGATGTGCGACCGAGGTCAGCGCCACGCCGGACACGCTGAGAAACTTCCGCCGTTCCATGTTGGCGGTCACCTCCTCGAACCCGACGGTCAACCCGTCAGGTCTCCATAGAAGGTCGAGATCGGCGTCTGCCCATCGAGCCTCCCCATCGTCAACTGAATTGGACAGGAGTGCCAGAGCCCCGGTTTCGGGCCCGGTGTAGTCGCACGCCCAACCTAGGGCAACGACATTCGTGCAGTAATAGCGGGATAGTAGATCACAGTGTTCCCAGCTCGGGCGCTTACCGCCCTCGTACTCCGAGAGACGCTGTGCCGTGAGTGCTTCCCATGGTCTACCGATGTCCTCGGCGAGACTCCTGATCTCCTCCGCTGCCCGCGCCAGAGACAGGCCGCGGATCTGGCGTGCATGCTGCAACGGACCGATGGTAACCCTTCGAGGAGGCATCTGACCTTCTCCCATTTGGCCGTCATGTCAAGGCATGTACTCGGAACGTAGCCAACCCCCCGACTGGAGTCTAAGGACTGGCGGTCACCTGTGGTGAGTCGTTGTTCCCGGTCGGTCCGCGGCTGGGCACCTTGATTTTTGGCGGATTCCGCCCCCGCCGGTATTCGTCGACCCGTATGCCGCCCGGGCCGGAACCTCGAGGCAACGTGGACTTGACCGTACGCGGAGTATCCGGACAGTGATCGTGTGCAGTGTCGAACTGCCGGTCGGATGTCACTCCGAACCCTGATTCCCAGCACTCCGGACGAATTAAGGCGTCCCGCCGTTAGCCTCCGGGCTATATTCCGGAGCGCCCCGCACCGTTGTCGGTGCTATTCCCAGGATCCTGGTTCCGAAACATTGTGAGTAGACATCCACTTGGGCCGGCCGTACGCTTCTGCTCGATTTAGTCTTCATGTCGACGCGACCTTGGGACGGTGTCGGATGGGCAGAAGAGTTCTTGTACTGGACGCCGATGGAGAGTTGCGCGGCCGGTTCGAAGACATGAACACCGCATACATGTGGAGTCATGTTCGGACGCAGGAGCCGCAGTCAGCCGAGGATTTGGAAGTATGGCGCCAGCGCAGCGCCTGCCGGGACGAGGACCCGGAGCTGTTCTTCCCGGTCGGTACAACCGGCCCGGCCCTGCGGCAGTTGGAGGAGGCCAAGGCCGTCTGCCGCCGCTGTCTGGTGATCCGGGAGTGTCTGAACTGGGCGCTCGAGACCGGTCAGGATGCCGGGGTCTGGGGTGGTCTGGACGAGGACGAGCGCCGCGCGCTGCGCCGTCAGCTGGTCATCGCGCCCGCTCCCCGGGTGCCCCAGTGACCGCACCTACGTTGCAGCGCACTGTTCTCCCGGTGCCGATGGCCCGCGCGATGGCGGACTGGCAGCACGCGGCGGCCCGACTGTGGAACGCCGCGCGTGGATATGCCGAAGCTGTGACCTCGGAGAGCGATGTCATGACGTCGCTTGCGCGGTTGATAGCGGACGGAGCACCGCAAGGAGAGATCGACGAGGCCCGGACGCTCCTGGCGCATCTGATGGTCGTCCGCGCCGATGCCGGTCGTCGGCTGGGGCTGACCGAGTTGCCGGATGAACTTGCCCGAGCTGGCCAGGACCTGCTGTCCGCCGCGCCCCTGGCACGGGAGCACACGATCCCCCGGCCTCGCGAGGGCATGGCCTGATGATCAGTCTTCGTGGGATGGCGACAACGACCGTCGGCCGTCCGCGAGTACGGGGTTGGATACCCCGGGGAATGTTTCGTCGAGGCCTTGGTGCGTTGACGCGGTTGTGCCGCGGAGCCGCGGACCTGCGCGGCTGGAACCTGATAAGTGTTACCGCAATGAAATGGTCGGGCCTCGGCTGGAGCGGGCTTGGCGGCATCCCCCGCGCCGGCGAGAGTCCGACCGAGAACCGTGGACACAGAACACCGCGTGGATCTCCGCGTCGCAGGTCGACGATCTCGGCCGCGGAACGGCGCCGGAGGTATGACACCAGGCAGCCGGCCGAAGGAAACTCGATCATGTATTTCTCGCGGCTCCGGAAGCCTCAGGGAATCCGACCGAGAACCATGCGGTAGAAAAAGCTCCCCGGCGGTTGCTGACAACAGTCGCAACTCACGGGTGAGACCCCGGCGCGGGCCATCTGGCGCTCCCCTCCGCGGATGGATGGCCCGCGCCGGCAGGTCGATCCGGCACCCAGCCGGGGTGGTAAACGGCTCCTTCAGCCGCGACTTTGGCCGCGACGAGAGGTTGCACGAGTGGAAACGACTTGCGACAGGTAACTGACCCGTACTTGCGCACGAGTGACACGAGTGAAGGGAGCCGGCTATGACGAACTGGCATGTGCGGTCCTATGACACCACCGACCACGCCGCGACCGTACATCTGCTCGAGGAACTAAGAGGTGAGTCGGAAGGGCCGTCCTTCGATCTGACCGACACGGTTCTCGCGCTTCGTGAGGACACTCCCGCGGTTGTCGCTGTCACAGCCGACCAGCTCGTTGGTGTTGCTATCGCGAAATACGAACGGGGATATGCTCGAGTACTCGCGCTGGCGATCTCGCCTGCGTGGCGATACCGGGGGATCGGGTCCGCGCTGCTCCAAGCGCTGGAGAACCAGCTGATTCACGCCGGTCATCGCCGCATCACGACACTGCTCGCTCCAGGTCAGTTCGGTGAACTGGCGTTCCGTAACCGGGGATTTACCAAGACCGGCCTCACCCTCTACGAGAAGTACGAACCGTTGCGGCCGGTTGATGTCACGACGGTGGAACGCTGGGGTGGCACCCTGCTCACCGCCGCTGAATGGCACAGCCTCGCCGGTATGGCCGAGGGTAAGACGTTGGTGGAGCAGCGCCTGTTGCTGCCCATCAAGGAGCACGAGTTGGCCGAGACGTACGGCGTGGTCACCCCGACGACCATGCTTCTGTTCGGTCCACCGGGTACTGGAAAGACGTCGTTCGCGCGGGCGGTGGCCGCGCGTCTCGAATGGCCGTTCGTGGAGCTGTTGCCATCCCGACTGGTCGCGACCGGCGGCGGCAGCCTCGCTGCCGAGCTGCGGACCGCCATCACCGAGCTCATGCAGGTCGAGCGGGTCGTGGTCTTCATCGACGAGGTCGACGAGATTGCGCAGTCCAGGGAAGTTGTCGGGCCGGAAAGCCAGTCCGTGGTGAACGAACTACTCAAGGCCATCCCACAGTTCCGCGGCGCACCGGGCCGGCTACTGATCTGTGCGACGAACTCGATCTCGGCACTGGACCCGGCGTTCATCCGTCCTGGTCGTTTCGACCTCGTTTTCCCGGTCGGGCCGCCGGACGTGGCCGGACGCCGTCTGCTGCTCGACCGCTTCCTCGAACGGATCGACAACAAGCAGGTTGACGTCGAGCCGGTGGTGGCCGCCACGGAACTTTTCACCCCGGCGGACCTTGCCGCCACGGTGCAGCGCGCTGTGGCGGCCGCGTTCCACCGCGCGGTGGACAAGGGAGACCGGCTGCCGGTGACCACCGAGGATCTGCTGGCGGCGGCGCGCTCATCGCGGCCGACCATCAGCGTGGAAGAGCACGAGCGCTTCCACGCTGACGCCAAGATCTTCACCCGTATCTGAGGATTCGGCCACCGTTTTTCTGCCGCTGTTCCGGTAGCCGGACAGTCATCCACGGTGGGTGCGGGGCTGGCCGCGGCGACCGTCATCGGCTCGGGTCAGGCCGGGACGTGGCCACGATCTGTGAGACATCGTCCGCTGTGCGTGTGGTGGGGTACGCCCTGGTCGCCGCGGGCATCCGTCGCCTGTCCGTCGGGCTCGCCTTCTTCGTCTGCATTGCCACCGATGGTGCACAGTTGATGTATCTGTGTCTACTGCGCACCGTTAGTGTTGTGTTGGGCATGTCTTGGGGGTGTCTTCCCCTTGTAGGGTGAAGAGCGGGGTGGTCGAGGGCGGGCGCGGTGCGGGATCGGGACCGGGACCGGCGCGGGTGAGCCTCCGGTGCCGCAGGCCGTAGGGGGCCCCACCCGGCTACGGGTGGTGCCCAGGCGGTTTGCGGTCGGATGGTTGCTCCCATACGGTGGATCCTGCGAAGCGCGGGCTGGGCGCGGTGGTAGACACGATCCATGCGCATCGGTGTTGTCTTCCCGCAGAGTGAGATCGGCCCGGATCCCGGTGTCGTGCGTTCGTATGCGACCGGGGTCGAGGCGTTGGGTTATGATCATCTACTGATCTATGATCATGTTCTCGGAGCGGATCCGTCCGTGCACACCGGTTGGCGCGGTCCCTACAACATCGACACGCCTTTCCATGAACCTTTTGTGCTCTTCGGTTATCTCGCGGCATTCACCACACTGGAGCTGGTAACCGGAATCGTTATTCTTCCGCAACGCCAGACCGCCCTTGTCGCCAAGCAGGCGGCCGAGGTGGACCTGCTCACCGGGGGCAGGCTACGGCTCGGTGTCGGACTCGGTTGGAACGCGGTGGAATACGAGGCACTCGGTAAGGAATTCACCAACCGCGGCGCCCGGCTCGCCGAGCAGGTGGAGGTGCTCCGCAAGCTCTGGACGACCCGGTCCGTCACACACGTCGGAAAACACGAGACGATCACTGGTGCGGGTATTGCGCCACTGCCCGTGCAGCGTCCGATCCCGCTGTGGTTCGGCGCGCATTCGACCCCGGCGTACCGGCGAACAGGCGCGCTCGCCGACGGATGGTTCCCGCAGGTACAACCCGGACCGAAGCTGGATGAGGCACTGGCTGTCATCCACGGGGCGGCCGGGTCGGCCGGACGCGACCCGTCGAACATCGGGATGGAAAGCAGGATCAACTTCGGCGCCGGGGGAGTGGACGCCACGCTCGAGGCGACAGCGGCATGGCATGCGGCCGGTGCCACCCATGTCGCGTTCAACACGATGGGGGCCGGGTTCTCCTCCGTCGACGAGCATCTTGCCGCCCTGGGTGCGGTTGCCGAAGCACTCGACCTCTGACACCGCAGCGGTTTCCGGGACCAGAGCCGGACCGGCCGGGCCAGCTTGGACAGCCCCGGCTCGGCGTCCGCCTGTCTACCGGCTGGTCGTGGACGGACCTGACGGTCGCCTCTGCCCGCGGTTGCGCGGGCGGCGCCGTGGACCACGCGCCGATGATCGGGGCGCGTGGTCCACCAGGGCGCGTCGTGCGGGGCTGGCTACTTCCCGCCGGTGTCGGAAAGCATGGTCAGGGCGTAGGCCGCACGGAAGTACTTGTTCTTACCCAGGTCCGATACAGTTTTGATGTTAAAAGCCTGGTTGAGTAGTTTTCCGTCCTCGTCCGTCACCCCGGCAAGGGCGCTCACGGGCGCGCCGAGAACCTCGCTGAGGCTTTTGTTCTCCCAGGACTTGTCCAGTTGCGTGTCAAGGTTGGCGCTTATCGGCATCTTCTGCTTCCTTTCCTGAAGGTACCTGGCGCGTGCAGATACGAGTGTGCACCAGAAGAAAGCAGATCGGTAGTTCTCCAGGGGAACCTCTCGGCAGAGGAGAGTACGGTGCTGCTCCTGACAGAGCCAGGTCGTTAGGTCGGCGACCTTGGCCGGATCCCGCCAGCGGAATGGAAGCTCGACCGCAGGTCCTGACAGGTGACGGCGTGCATGACGTCCACCATGCCGTCTGGCATCACGCTGGGTGGCCTGCCCGCGACCGCGTCTCGTGCTTGCGTTGCGTTTCTGGTTGGATACGTCATGCGTTGAGGCCTGTCGGTGGCCACATCGTGGAAGTCGACGTTTCCTTGTCTGTGGGTTGTGGGCATGATGGGGACAATGCGGACACGTGGAAGCGCAGCTGTGGCGGCTGACTGGGGTCCGGCGGGTTTGCTCGGCCTGCTGGTCGTCGCTGACGCTGTCATCCCCGGGATCAGCCTGACCGGCTTCTTCGGGTTGGCCCCGCTGGTCGCGTCCGCAACCGGTGCTCCGGCCGTGACCGTGCTGGTCGGGCTTGTCGCGGTTGTCGCGGCGGTGGTGTCAGGGACATGGGACCACCGCTTTGGTTCCGGCCAGCATGCCGCCGCCTGTGTTCTTGTCGCGGCGCAGGCCGCGGTTGCCGTCTATGTCGCGGTCGTGAGACTGCGCCGCGAGCGGGAGCTGGGCCGTGTCCGGGCCGTTGCGGATGTGGCACAGCGTGCACTTCTGCCTGTTGTTCCTGGCACAGTGGACGGGATCGCGTTCGCGGCTCGCTATCTGTCGGCGGCGGCTGAGACTCTTGTCGGCGGGGATCTCTACGAGGTGGTGGCGACTGCAGGTAATACCCGAATGATCATCGGGGATGTGAAGGGGAAGGGGCTGCCGGCTGTCCGGTTGACCACGGTCGTCCTCGGTGCGTTTCGGGAGGCCGCTGTCAGCTATCCGGAGATCGAGCGGGTTGCCGGTGCCTGCACCCGGGCGGTGTCCAGGGAGGCCGGCGCCGAGGACTTCGTCACGGCCCTGTTCGTCGATGTCTGTTCGGACGGCTCGCTGCGGTTGATCTCGGCGGGGCATCCGCCACCGATTCTGCTGTCCGGTAGCTCCGGCCGCCCGGTGGCGGTCACCGAGCCCAGCCCCCCGTTGGGTATTGCCGAGAACTTCACAGCCACCGCCAGCCAGTGGGATCCCGGCGACCGGTTACTGCTGTTCACCGATGGTCTGATCGAGGCCCGAGACAGCAATCGGGTCTTCTTCCGTCTCGATGACCATCTCGCCGATCTGGCGGCGGCCACCCTCGACGCCGCGCTGGACCGCCTTGTCGTCCATCTGCACGGTCACGTCGGTGGGAACCTGCATGACGACCTCGCGTTGCTTCTCGCCGAACGGCTGGCGGCTTGCGACCGTGCTGCTCAGCACACAGCACCTCGAGGCTCGCCATCGTCCCACTCGGCATGAACATCGCGGCCTTGTGGCCGAGTAGATCCGCGGTGTGTTCGTCCAGCGCCGGGTCAGGGATCCTCACGGTAGCCATCGCCGGCCTCGCCTGGCGCATCCCGGCCACCGGCCCGGCCGGTGGCGTACAGATGATTGATCTCACTTCTGTCACTGGCGGGGCACTTCGCCGTCGCGGTCTGCCGATGGCCGGAACAACGAGCGCAACCTGCCGCTTGCTGCACGTCCCGGTACCGGCTGACACGGGCGGATGGATCGCATGCCACCCCCCGGCATGTCTACCCGGTTAATTAAAGGTTTCGCCCGCCGTCCGACGTCGACGGGTTCACGATCTTTGTCGTCGGTCGTCGTGGCCTGGCCGGTACGCTTTGACGCGAGTGGGCGAGAAGGGAGATTTGACAATCGTGGTGTGTCCCACCCGGAAATCTCTGTTTCAGGTCAGTGACCGGGCCGGCATCCCAGTCGGCCTCCGGCACCGCGAGCACGGCTCTCCTCGCGCCACCGGGCGCTCCGAGGGTCTCAGGGCGTGTTACTGATGGCCGATGTTCCAGAGCTTTCAGTGAGGGCGCTGGGGTCCTGCCGGATCACGTCGCCGTTGGCGCCGCTGATCGATGACAAACGTACGACCCAGCACTACGTCGACGAGGACGACCGGGTCCTTCTCGACGACACGTTGTCGATGGTCGTCCAACGAGACATGCCGATCGATGCCCTCCCTGGATTCGAGCCTGCCGGGCCACGGCGGAGGATCTTTTTTGATCCGTCGAAGACGCGGGTCGGAATTGTCACCTGTGGGGGGCTTTGTCCCGGCCTGAACGACGTCATCCGTGGTTTGGTGCTGGAACTCACCTCTCACTACGGCGTCACCCGGATCTTCGGCTTCCGTAACGGCTATCAGGGGTTCATCGCTCAGTACGGCCACAGCGTCCTGGATCTCACCCCGGAGCTCGTCGGTAATATCAACGAGAATGGAGGGACGATCCTCGGGACGTCTCGTGGGCAGCAGGATCCGGAAGAGATCGTCGACTGCCTGGAACGGATGAGTATCACCATCCTGTTCGTCGTCGGTGGTGACGGCTCCCTGCGTGGCGCGCTCGAGATTGCCCGCGTCGCGGGTGAACGCGGGGCCAAGATCGCCGTCGTCGGTGTGCCGAAGACGATTGACAACGACGTTCCCTACATCGACCAGAGCTTCGGCTTTCAGACCGCGTTCGGGAAAGCGGCCGAGTCGATACGCGCGGCGCACGTGGAGGCGACGTCCTCGCCCAACGGTATTGGGGTGGTGAAGCTCATGGGCCGTCACTCGGGTTTCCTCGCGTGCTATGCATCCCTGGCAAACAGTGATGCGGACGTGGTGCTCATCCCCGAAGTGCCCTTCATGCTCGAGGGCGATGGCGGGCTGCTGCACTTTCTGCGCAGGCGGGTCGAGGAGCGGGGGCATGCCGTCGTCGTCGTGGCGGAAGGCGCAGGCCAGGAGCTCCTCGCGGAGGAACAGCAGGGCGAGCAGCCGCAGGGCAGCGACGCCTCAGGCAATATCAAGCTCCGCGACGTCGGCCAACTTCTCACCAGGCGGATCACGGACCACTTCGCCGCGGTGGGGATGGAACTGAACCTCAAGTACATCGACCCGAGTTACGTCATCCGCAGCGTTCCGGCCAACCCCTACGACAGCGTCTACTGCATCCGCCTGTCGCATGCCGCGGTGCATGCGGCGATGTCGGGCCGTACCGAGATGGTGGTCGGACGGTGGCGTCGCCGGTTCGTCCATGTCCCGATCCCGCTCGCCATCAGTCACCGCAGCCAGGTTGACCCGGCCGGTGACCTCTGGCTGTCGGTCCTTGAGGCGACCGGTCAACCGGTCCGGTTCGGCTCATCCGCGTAAGCTGGAATCGTGCCTGCCTATGAATACCGTTGCCGCACGTGCGACACCAGTTTCGAGGTGCGACGAGCGATCACCGAACCCGCTGCTGTCACCACCCCTTGCCCTGGCGGTCACGCTGACACCAGCCGGGTGTTCACCGCGGTCGCCGTCACTCGTGGTGGTTCCTCGACAGCCGCGTTTTCCGCTCCGTCGGCGTCCGCTCCGGCCGGCGGAGCCTGTTGTGGTGGTGGCTGCTGCGGCTGACCTGACGGGGTAGGGAATTCCGAAAGATCGAAAAAAGACTGGGCGGGCTTCCGCGAAATTTTCGGCGGGAGCCCGTTTTCGTGTCTGTGGCCGAAGATATTTACCTTTCCGGACATATCGCTTATCAAGTGGTCTTCCCAGCATTCTTTCCTTTCCGGGCGAATCCGGTTGCCATTGTTGCTCTCATGGTTACTCCTTGTGGATGTCGAGGGGAAATCTCACATCTACCGCCACTTCCATCCCGGCGTTACTTGTTTAGTCTTACTAAGCAAGTTTCCGTCGGGTGTCGTGGCGGCGTTCATGGAGGGGTGCAGGGTGCGGAGTGCGGATGGTGTAAATCAACAGATTTCGGGCATTCCAGAGGCGGAAGATGCGCCGAAGGCGGTGGCCGAGCCTCCCGCAGCGAACCCCCACTACAAGTGGATCGCGCTGTCCAACACCACGTTGGGCATCCTCATGGCCACGATCAACTCGTCGATCGTCCTGATCGCATTACCGGATATCTTTCGTGGGATCAACATCAATCCGCTGAGCCCGGGGAACACCAGCTACCTGTTGTGGATGATGATGGGCTTCCTCGTCGTCACAGCGGTTCTGGTGGTGACGTTCGGCCGTCTCGGTGACATTTACGGACGCGTTCGTATGTACAACATGGGATTCGCGCTCTTCACGGTATCCTCCATCCTGCTGGCAGCCACCTGGATGCAGGGCAGCGCGGCGGCTCTGTGGCTCATCGGGTGGCGAGTCGTGCAGGGTGTGGGCGGGGCATTCCTGTTCGCGAACTCCACGGCGATCCTTACCGACGCGTTTCCGGCCCGCCAGCGCGGATTGGCGCTGGGCATCAACTCGGTCGCCGGAATTTCCGGTTCTTTCTTCGGACTTCTCCTCGGTGGTCTGCTCGGCCCCGTCAACTGGCACTACGTTTTTTTGGTGTCGGTTCCCTTCGGTGTGTTCGGAACCTTCTGGGCCTATACCAGGCTTCAGGACAACGGGGTGCGGCAGCACAACTCGATGGACTGGTGGGGCAATATCACGTTCGCCGGTGGACTGATCGCGCTGCTCGTCGGAATCACCTATGGTATCCAGCCCTACGGCGGCCACACCATGGGCTGGACCAACCCCTGGGTGCTGACCGCCATGATCGGTGGTCTGGTGGTGCTCGCCGCGTTCGTGATCATTGAACTGAATGTCGCCGAACCACTGTTCAGCCTGGGGCTGTTCCAGATTCGCTCGTTCTCCGCCGGAAACATCGCGAGCCTGTTGGTGTCGCTCGGCCGAGGTGGACTCCAGTTCGTCCTGCTGATCTGGCTACAGGGAATCTGGCTGCCGCAGCACGGTTACAGCTTCTCCGAGACCCCGTTGTGGGCGAGTATCTACATGATTCCACTGACCGTCGGATTCCTCGTGGCTGCGCCCTTGTCCGGGATACTGTCCGACCGGTTCGGGGCACGTATGTTCACGGTGGGTGGTCTCATCGTCATCATCGTCAGTTTCGGCCTTTTCGTGGCGATCCCGGTCAATTTTTCCTACCCGTTGTTCGCGCTGATCCTGCTTCTCAACGGTGTTGGTATCGGTTTGTTCTCCTCGCCGAACCGTGCCGACGTCATGAATGGCCTGCCGGCGAACAAACGGGGAGTCGGCGCGGGCATGACTGCAACCTTTCAGAACTCCGCCATCGTGCTCTCGATCGGACTTGTCTTCACGTTGATGGTGATCGGGCTGTCCCGCACCCTGCCGGCAGCCATGTTCAACGGCCTGGCGGACCAGGGCGTGCCGGCGTCGACCGCACAGACGGTGTCCATGCTCCCGCCGATCGGCGTCCTTTTCTCGGCGTTTCTCGGTTACAACCCGATGCAGCAGCTGCTCGGGCACCAGACGCTGGCGGCTCTGCCGGACGGAGGCGCCTACGTGACCGGACGTGCCTTTTTCCCGAGGCTGATCTCGGGGCCGTTCGCTGATGGCCTCGCCGCCGTGTTCGCTTTCTCGATCGTGGCACTGGTGATTGCTCTGGTCGCGTCCGTGATGGCAGGGGCAGGCAGTCCGGTGGGAGCCGGGCGCCGTGAGCCCGCGGTGGTGGGCGCGCTCCTGGAGGAGGTCGAGGAGGAAGAGGAATTGGGCCTGATCCCGGCGCAGGTCACCGAAGATTCCGAACCATCGCGGCATCCTCGGTAGGAAGCCCGGGTCCGGCCGTGGGAACCCGGGCGCCCGACCGGCTGTGCCTGTCCGCGCTGCTGAGCTTGATGCGCTACTGAGCTTGATGCGCTACTGAGCTTGATGCGCTGCTGAGCTTGATGCGCTGCCGAGCTGTGCCGTCGGACGGCTCTGGGGCAGGGAATGCTGCCAGTCGGCGAGCAGCGTCCGGATGCCGGTGACGAGCAGCAGCGGCTGGTCCAGCATGAGGTGGTGCCCGGCGAGGGGGATCTCGATAACGGGCGCGACCCGTCCGAGCAGTTCGTACATTTCGGTGCCGATGTCGGGGGTTATCAGGCCGTGCTCGGCGCGGAACAGCGCGACCCGGCAGCGCACCTCCTTGAGAATCTGTGCGGACGGCCGGCGTCCGCGAAAGATTGCCGGGTCGAACTTCCAGGTCCAGCCTCCTTCGACGGCGCCCATGGAGCTCCGGGCCACGTGATTGACGACGTAGGGCAGCATGTTCGGCTGGTCCGGCACGGTCCGGAACCGGGCCAGGGCTTCGGTCACGGTCGGATAGACCCGTAGGGGTCCGAAGGCGGTACGTTCGCGGGCAGCCCGTTCCTCAGGGGTGTCGTCCGCGACCGGAGCGTCGAGGATGACGATTCCACCAATCAGATCCGGGTATCGGGCAGCGGCCATGATGGACGCCCAGCCGCCCATGCTGTGACCGATGACGATCGGTGTTCCGGTAAGGCCGGCATGCTCCGCAACGCCGACGATCTCCGTGGCCCAGCCGGAGAGGCTGTACTCGTCACGGCGTTCGCTGTCGCCGTGTCCTGACATGTCGATGGCAACGACCCGGTACTCACTGTCGATCAGCGGTGCGATGTGGTCCCACCAACCGGCATGCCCGGCGCCCCCATGTACGAGGATGATCCCCGGCCGGTTCGGCTCGCCCCAGCAGCGGTAGCTGATCCGGCATCCGTCGATCTCCGTCGAGTGCCGCTGGGGTCGCTGCTCGAGCGCGGCCCGGAACCAACCAGGAGTTTCATCGTTCATGATCTGTCTGCCATGTCAGCTCTGCCATTCCGGTTCCGCGGTCCTGGACACTGTCGTAATCCAGTTTGACCGGAACCTCCTCGTCCGGCTGGCTGGGCCGGTCCTGATGGCGATGATTGTTTGATGTGCTCACCTGGTGTGACTGGTGTGATGGAGGCGGTCGGAGCGGTCCGAGTCCAGGTTTCTGGTCGGTTTCTCCGATTTGTGCTCACGGATATTCGTGGAGCGGGTCGCGGTGGGGCATGGAAACCGGAGAATGGCGTGTCTGTGGTGGGTGACGGATGGTGGTCCCATGCGATATGCGGTCGTGGCGGATCTGCATGGCAGGCGAAAGGCGTGGCGGCGGGTGCTGGCGGATGTGGAGCGTCACCGCCCGGACCAGGTCATCTGTCTCGGCGACTACCTCGAGGCCAAGGTGTCATGGCGTCGCCATGATCGTTCCAGGCGATGGGACCTCGAGGACGTGGTGGATCCGGACCCGAAGCTGTGGCACGAGCTGGCGGTCGTCGATCTCGTCCTGGGTAATCAGGAATGGCGGATCCGGGATCTGCTCAAGAATGATCAGATCGTTGGTGATCTGACTATCCTGCTGGCTGCACCGGAGACCCGGATGATCGGAGCAGCTACCGCGATGCACGGACACCAGATCGGCTGGGAGGAGTGGCCGGACCGCCGTGCACCGTCGATGGTGGTCTACCCACGCCTGGAGGAGCTACCGGACGTCCCGATGCTGATGGTCGGCCATTCTCACCAGGTTCTACTTCTAGACATTGCCGCACATGACTGGTTCAACCGGGACAGAGCGGATGATTCGGATTCGGATGAACCGGAATCCACCGGTGTCCCCGCTGCGCGGCGTTGGGCGGTGACGCCTGGGCACCCGATCCCGGTCGAGGTGGCTTCGCGCGGTGGACGGCGTCTGTTCGTCAACATCGGTGCAGCTCGGGGTAAACCGTCGCACTGGGTGCTGTATGACGACACGACGTCCGAGCTGACCTTCCATGAGGTCGGACCGGATTGATGGCGGCCCGTTTGCGGTAGCTGGCTGCCGCCGGTAGCTGACCAGGGGCAGCCACCGCTTATCCGCGTGCGGTGTCGATGAATGCCGCGACGGTGGTGGCGGCCAGGACGCCGAGCGGCCGGCCTTCATCCTCGACGGTGATGATCATACCTACTGGTGCGCTGTGCAGCGACTCGTTGACGGCTTCGGTGAGGAAGTCGCGCCAGTCGAGGAAGACCTCGGGCGGGAGGGCGTCGATCTGGCCGATCAGCGGACGGGTTGGGTCGGAGACCTTGTCCAGGTCGTCCGTGGTGACGATCGAGGAGCGGATGAGGTCATCCTCCAGATGGACGACGCGTGCGTACCGGACACCCGCGCTGCACATCTCGTGGGCGGCTTCGTCGCCGGTAGCCGTGTCCTGGATCTCGATGAACGGCTCCACCCTGTCGACGAGTCCCACCACGCCGGCAAGGTCTCGGACGATCTTGTCTCGTGTCACGATGCAACTCCTTCCGGGACTGCTGCCTGACCCGATACCGCTCCTGAGGGGCGCCCCGGGTGGGCGTATCCCCGGGCCGTGTTCGCCGTAGCCAGGTGGGACTCCCTCGTCAGGTGTAACGAGGCGGGTGGGCGGCGAGGCGTGGGCCAACCGCGGACTGCCACGGATCGCTGGTCACAGCGACGCCGTGTGACCTTCTCGCTATGTGGCACCCTTATATCCTATTGTGCGATAGAATCTCCGATCTTGAGATAGGGACTAAAGTCCCCATCGGCACCCGCTGCCCGCGCAGTCCTCTTCTCGGTACCCTTGATCTGCGTCCCGGCGAAGTGGTGGCGTGATCTGCGTTCCCCCCGTACGTCAGATGGCGTTTACCCTCCGCCGGGACGTTTATGCTGATCAGGGGGTTTTTCTTGGTAGCCGAATCAGCCTGTTCGGCCGCTGGGGCTGCCCGCGAGCCCCGATCCGGTGGGTCCGGCGCCCACCCGCAGGCTGTGGGGTAGCCCTCGGAGCGAGGGTCTACGCGTGGGCTCGGGCAACGAACCTGGGGATGGTTCCCCGAACGCCGAACTCATCGAATCCGCGGTCCCACGGCGTTTGCCGGGGCTTTCCGACACACTGAGGCGGTGTCCGCGGAGCTACCGTTTACGCTGTCGTCACGCCGAGGACGTGGCCTGATCTACGTTGAGTGGAAACTTGCCCACTACCAGGGCGTTGATCTGCAGTTGTGTAATTGTGATTCCGGCCGTGACCGGGATGCAGGTTCGTGGCGCCAGCCGGGTGACTCCCCCCGCGGCAGCCGGTAGCTGCCGGGTGGCAATGGGCTATGTTGCATCATGACTACAACCGCCACGTTAACCGGAACCTCGGCGGCCATTCCAACGTTGGCCGGTGACCCTCCGGCGCACGCCTGGAGGGGAGGATCATGGATGTCGTGGACAGACCATGATGATACCGACCACTTGTGGGCAGGTGAGCCGGTAGCGTCGCTTTCCGTCGTGTCCAGTCGGAGGCGGTAGCGAACAGGATGTGGGGCGCCCGAAGGGGGTGTGTAGGTGCAGGTTCCAGCGGCGCGGATCGTCTTCCCGGAAGCCGACCGCGCGGAGATTGCGTCGCTCACGTCGGAGATCCTGGCCAGCGGAGCGTTGACGCTCGGTGCGCATACAAGGGAGTTCGAGGCCAGCTTTGCCGCGGCCCACGGACTCCCTTTCGCCGTCGCGGTCAGCAGCGGTACTGCGGCTCTTGAGATCATCCTCCGTGGTCTGGACGTAGCGGGCTCGGACGTCGTCGTCCCCACGAACACGTTCGCGGCCACCGGATTCGCCGTGTTGCGGGCCGGGGCGAACCTTGTCCTTGCGGATGTGGACTCGAAGACGTTCGCGCTCAGTGCGGCTACTGTGGCCGCGGCGCTCACCCCCCGTACCCGGGCTGTTGTCCTGGTCCACATCGGTGGTCTGATCACTCCCGAGATCGATGACATCCGAACGCTGTGTGACGAACGTGGCGTCCTCCTTGTCGAGGATGCCGCCCATGCGCACGGTTCGAGCCATGATGGCCGGTACGCGGGATCGTTCGGGGTGGCCGGGGCATTTTCCTTCTATCCCACGAAGGTCGTGACCAGCGGCGAGGGTGGGATGATCCTCACTGCTGACGAGCGGTTGCGTGATGAGGCGCTGATATTTCGCGATCAGGGGAAGGCCGGTTTCCTCGGTAACGTCCATATCAAGCAGGGTTACGCCTGGCGCTTGAGTGAACTCCATGCCGTCACAGGGCTGGTGCACCTCCGGCGGTTGGCCGGGTTTCTCGACGTCCGGTCCGGGGTGGCCGCTCGTTATAACGCGGGACTCGACGATATTGACGGTCTTGACCCGATTTTGGTAAAAACTGGCGGACGTAGCAACTTCTACAAGTACCTGGTCCTGCCGCGCCCGGGAATCGACCGGACCCGGCTGAAGAAGGAGCTCAAGGAGCGTCATGGCGTGTCGCTGTCCGGTGAGGTCTACGAGGCTCCGCTACACCAGCAGCCGGTCTTCGAGCCCTACGCGCGGGGCAGCCTGCCGGTTGCCGAGGACGTGTGCGCCCGCCATGTATGCCTTCCTGTCCATTCGGACATGACCGAGGCTGAAGTGGATCACGTCCTTGCCTCCCTCGCGGCCGCGGTGGAGACCCTGACCATGCGGATCTGATCATGAGGATCCGATCATGCGGATCCGATCATGCAGAGTTGGCCGAGTGAACCGGCCCGACGACGTACAACCGTCGATCCGACCCCACAACTGACAATCTTGGACGGATG
>NZ_CAKKTK010000032.1:0-48759 GCF_920656135.1 Frankia sp. Cppng1_Ct_nod
GTCATCCCTCGCCTTCGCGCCGTCGGACCCGAACCTCGGTCGTGGAGCGGCTTGAGGAACGGTGGCGCCGCCGATGGGAAGACCGCGACGGTCGCTGAGCGGTCGCTCGTGCCGACCCTGAAGATGGTCCGTCAGGCAGTCGTCACGGCTGTCTCAGCTGTCCGCCTCAGTTGTCCGCGGGGTCCTGTCGCGCGGTTCCCACCAGATCCCCGCGCACCAGATCCCCGCGCACGCGTTGGACCGACCGCCGACGGTCGCGCAGCCGGTTCGTCCCTGGCCGAGCGAGTCCACCGAGTCCACCGAGTCCACGGAATCCACTGACTACCGATCGTGGTGCTACTGCCGCCAGCGTACGGTTGCCGCGCGGCGCCGCCATCCGTAGCAGTCGGGTCACCGTCAGCAGGTCGTGCCCAAGCCGTTCTTCGGAGACGCCGGATCGGGTGAGCGGCGGTGGTGCGTAGCGGGCAAGCTCCTCCGCCGCGGCGATCCGGGTCAACGCCGCCCCACCCGCCTCGGCGTCCTGCTCCTGGATCTCCGGGCCGGCCGCGATGTACGCGGCCAGCCGCGTCGCGCTGGCCCGTGGCGACTCGGCGGGACGCAGCGGCAGCCTGAGATCGGTGGCGAGATCCGTCAGTTCGGCCCAGGCCGCGTGAACGCGGGCAGCCACGGATGTTGCGTCGTTGCCGTCGGATGAACTGCCCGCCGCGGCGGTGGTGAGACGGTGCCGCCGACGCGTGAGCCGCACCATGGCCGGCGCCAGCAGCAGTGTCACGGCGATCATCCCGGCGAGGACACAGGCCAGGATCCACAGCAGGGAGCCGGCCGCGGGCCGGGTCCGTGCAGCCATATCCGGTTGCGGCTGCGGCCCGTCGTCCCCGCTTGTGCCGGAGCTCGGGATCGCGGTCGGGGCCGGTGTGGGGACGGCCGAGGGGTCTGTGGCCGTGGACTGTGGGCTCTGCCCCGGTGGGGTCGTCGCCGGAACATAGCTGGGAGTGGCGGTGCCGCCGTCCCCTCGGGGGGTCGGTTCGAAGCGGATCCACCCGGTGGAGGCGAACCACACCTCGGGCCACGCGTGAGCTTCCTTGTTGGTGATCAGATAGGTCCCGTCGGCCTGTCTGCTGCCCGGGACGAAACCGATCGCTACGCGGGCTGGAATGCCGAGCTCCCGCAGCAGCACGGTCATCGCGGAGGCGAACTGCTCGCAGTAGCCACGCCTGGTTGCGAACAGGAACTCCGCGAGCGCCCCGTCCTGCGTCGTGGGCGCGCCGCCCAGGTCGTAGGTGAAATTGCCGCTACGCAGGTAGTCCTGGATCGCGAGAGCCTGCCGGTAGGCGTTGGTGCTGGTGCGTGTGAGGGTGCGTGCCAGGGTCTGGATCCGCGGATCGGTGGTGGTGGGCAGCTCTGTGTCAATCTTCAGATCGGCCGGGACCGTCTGCGGTGAGGCCATGAGCTGGTCCGGTAGCGGGTCGGGCACGGATGCCTCGACCTGGTAGGACGCGCCGGCCGTCGACGTCCGCGTGCTGAAGACCGTTCCGGTCTCGGCGGACAACCGCCAGTCACCGTCAAGATTGTTAATCTTGGTGGGGGAACCCGGTAGCGGAAGGTAACGTTCGACCAGGCTTTTCGACACGTCAATAGTTGCGGACACGGCCGTGGTGCGGGCGTTGCGGTTCGGCGGGGGCAGTCCGTTACTGACCCTCGCCTCGCCGACGGCGCGCAGCGGGCGGAGGGTGAAGCGCTGCCCGTCGAACTGCTCCAGCGCGGTCAACCGGAGGTACTGAGGCGTCGCCGTGCGCACCGACAGCAGCCCGATGGTCTGGCTGGCATGCAGCTGCTGCGACATCGAGACGAACGGCGGAAGCACGATTGCGGAGTTCGGGCCGTCGGAGGTGCTGTCGCCGCCGTGACCGCGTCCGACAAGGCCCGATCCGTCCGGGGAAGGCAGCACGACCGGGACGGCCACCGCACACACCACTGCGCAGACGGCGATGGCGCCGCCAAGAGTCCCCGGGATGTTGCGTGGCGAGGAGTACCCGGTATCGGTGATCGGCTTGCCCCAGCGTTCCACCGACTCCTGACCGTCCAGCAGCAGCAGGAGGAGGAATCCGAGCGCGCCGAGCACGAACGGGACAGGTCCGACACCGTGGGGTAGCACCGCGGCCGGTACCGCGAACAGCGCCAGCAACGGCAGTCCGGCGAGTGTCGGGCGTCGGATCGTCACCACCAGGAAGTCGACGGCCATCACGACGAAGTACACGCCGATGACGGTCAGTACCGTCAGTCCTGGTCGCTGCGGCACCGGCACCGCGAGCCGGGAGATGTCGTCCCGGCCGGCCGCGAGCAGCGTGTGCAAGGCGCTCACGGTTCGACGGGTCGGTACCACAGCGGCGATCGCGGTGTCCCGTGCGCACAGTGCCGTCACGGTGATCATTGCGCCGAGCATTCCGAGGAGGACGCCGGCCGCCAACGGCAGCCGTAGCGCCCGGCTGACGGCGGACACGCTCATCGACACGATCGTGACCACGAGTACCGGGCCGAACCACCACCAGAAGCCGTCGAACAGCGGTGCGAGCGCGGATGCGCACAGCAGGGACGCGACGGCACCGCCGGCGGACGCAGCGCGGCGGGGGATCACCACCCGGCTCCGGCGTCCGTCGTCGGCGGCAGCCCACCGGCGGGCTGCCGCACCGTCGTCGGGTTGCCGGAGGTGGTAACGGCCTCCACCGGGATGTCCCGGCCGGCGCCCGGCGCGCTCGTGCCGAGGGCGCCGGGGTCCCGCCCGGACGCATGGGGCCACAGATCGGCGAGCTTGTCGCCGCAACCGGCGATGATCACTGTCCAGCCGTGGTGCCGGAAGACCGTGCGACATGCCTCCACGGACTGGTCCCGGTCGGTGGAGCGATCCGTGCTCCAGGTGGCGACATCGACGAGCACGGCGATTGCGGGCAGGCCCCGTGACCGTGTCCCGGCGAGAATCGCAGCCTCGGCAGGGTCGGTTCTGCCCAGGATGGCCACGAGCATCCCGCTGTCGGCGATCCGGGCCCGGCCGACCAGGGCACGCAGGGATGCGGGGGCGGTGGTCCGCACATCGGCGAGTTCGTCCAGCAGCGCGGTGGAGCTGCCGGTTGCCGTTGCCGTTGCCGTGATACCGGTCCCGCCGTCGGCTCGGCACACGAGACGGACCTCCTGGCCGGTCGCGGTGAGGTGTACGGCGATCGAGGCGGCGGCGCTGACCGCCCACTCGAACGACGACATCGGACCGCCACCGATCCAGGACGCCGTGCGGCCCGTACCGAACCAGGCATCGGCCCGGGTGTCCAACAGCAGGGCCGTGGTGCCCGAGCGCACACTTTCGTCCCTGCGCACCATCAGCGCACCGGCGCGCGCGCTGGTGCGCCAGTGAACCCGCCGCAGATCGTCCCCGGGCTGGTAGGGACGGGTGGACGAGTCGTCCCCGCCAATGGTGGGTGTGCTCCGGCCACGGTGGTTGCTGATCGTGACCCGACCACCTGGACGGGAGCGGGGCAGCACCTCGACCGCCGGGGTTATGATCAACTCGTCGCGGCTGCGGAACGCGCGGGAGATTTCGCACAGGCCGAAGGGGTCGCTGAGACGGATCGACATCGGTCCGATGAGGTAGCGGCCGCGTAGCTGGGCCCGAAGTTCGTAGGAGAGTTCCCGCGTACCCCCGCCGTCCACTCGGTCGAGTACGAATCGTGCCCGGTAGCCGAGGCGATCGGGGATGTGGTCCTCCATCAGCAGCACTGAGGAGGAACGCCGGCTCATGTTGTCGATCCGGATGCTCGCCGAAACCGAACCGCCCACGGACGCGCGGGCGGGGTCGAGACGGCGGGTGCAGGCGAGCCGGTAGCGGGTCCGACATACGAACGCCGCGGCGAACAGTGGGAGGGCGAGCAGCAGCAGGCCGACGCGGAACAGGTCCTTCTCGCCCACCGCGATCGAGGAGCCGCAGCAGGCCGTCCCGGCGGCGAGAAAGCAGCGTCCCCGCATGGTGAGGCCGCGCAGTGCCGCCAGGAAGTCCAGCATTGTGATCTAACGGCCGCGATGCGGCGGGCGTGTCCCTGCCCGCGGGATGGGGACCCGGGCGACGATCTCTGCGATGATCCGGGAGGCGGCATCGGTGGTGGACACGCTCGACATCGTAAGTTCCGGGTGTACCAGCAGCCGGTGGGCGAGCACCGGCTCGGCCATCGCCTGGACGTCGTCGGGAACCACGAAGGCGCGGCCGTCGAGGGCGGCCCGGGCTCGGGCGGTCCTGATGATGTGGAGTGTCGCGCGAGGGGACGCACCGAGGGCGAGGTCGGGATGGCGGCGGGTGGCCGTCACAAGGTCGACGATGTAATGGCGTACCTCGTCGGAGACGTGCACGGTGCGGACCAGGGAGATGAGCTTCGCGATCTCGGCGGCATCGGTGACAGAGTTGATCTTGTCTAGGGGTTCGGCGTTGCCGTGGTTGTCGACCATGGCCAGCTCGGCCGCGGGTGAGGGGTAACCCATGGACACCCGTGCGGTGAAACGGTCGCGTTGCGCCTCCGGCAGCGGGTAGGTGCCTTCCATCTCGATCGGGTTCTGGGTCGCGATGACCATGAACGGGGAATCCAGGTGGTAGGTGACACCGTCAACGGTGACCTGGTGTTCCTCCATGCACTCCAGGAGCGCCGACTGGGCCTTCGGCGCGGCACGGTTGATCTCGTCGCCCACGACGATGTTGGCGAAGACCGGCCCGGGCCGGAACTCGAAGTCCCGGGTGTCCTGGTTGTAGACGCTTACGCCGGTGACGTCGCTCGGCAGCAGGTCGGGCGTGAACTGGACGCGACGGACGCGGGCGTCGATCGAACGCGCGAGTGCCTTGGCGAGCATGGTCTTGCCGACGCCGGGCACGTCCTCGATGAGCAGGTGGCCCTCGGCGAGCAGAACGACAAGTGATATTCGGATCACTTCTGCTTTACCGTCGATGACGGTCTCGACGGACCGGGTCACCCGTGTCGCGACATCCGCGAGGTGGCCAAGGTCCGTCCCCGGCTCGCGCCAGTGCATGACGCCGGGCTCCGTCACCGTCACGTCAACCTCCGCTCTGAAGATCAGTGGGGCGGGCTCGGCGGACCGCGCCCTCACGAGTGTGACACCCGGGTGTGGGCACGGCCTTGATGCGCAGGGAATCATCTGCCGGTCCTGTCCGGAAAGCGTACTGATTCGCGGCGGCGTTCGATCGTAGCTGTCGTGACTGTTACGGGCAGGCGTTTTTGTCGTGTTCGGTCTAAAGACACATTGACACCCGATTCATGATCGATATAGCTCGGCAACTGTGGGCCGCGGGGGGTGTGTCCGGAGTGTCGTGGGGCTTCCAGGTGGGGGGGAGTGGGGTACAGTGGCGCGCAGTGGGGGGCGGACGCACTCAAAAGCCAACCAGGGTGGGGTCGGATGGCCGTGAACCTCCCGGGCTCGGGCGAGGAGGGCGTCGATGTTCCTCGGCAGCCACACGCCACGGCTCGACGACAAAGGCCGGCTCACACTGCCGGCGAAGTTCCGCGAGGAACTGGAAGGGGGACTCGTGATTACCAAGGGGCAGGAGCGGTGTCTCTACGTGTTCCCCATGGTCGAGTTCACCCGGATCAGTGAGTCTCTGCGAACCGCCCCTGTTACGGCAAAGGCGCTACGGGATTACAGCCGCGTCTTCTTTTCCTCGGCATCCGACGACGTTCCCGACCGGCAGGGCAGGATCACCATCCCACCCGCGCTACGGGCTTACGCGGAACTGACCCGGGAGTGCGTCGTGAACGGTGCGAACACCCGGGTGGAGATCTGGGATGCGTCCCGCTGGGACGCCTATCTCGCCAGCCAGGAGGAGAACTTCGCCGCACTTTCCGAGGAGGTGTTGCCAGGCGTCATCTGAAATGGGTGTAGCCAGTCGGCCGTGAAGGCTGCGCGGCCATCGGGGACCCTGAGTGATTTATCGGGCACGTTTCCCCTCGTCGACGCAGACCCCGAGGAGCTCGAAGCGCTGGCGTGCGCCGAGGTCTCCCCCCGCTCTTACCGGATGCCACTTCCCCGGTGTCCGGTGGTGTGAGCGGGGCGGGACCTGGGCACACGCCGTTCTCTCGGGGCGGTCACGTCGACAGCCCGACTCCGCCACATGTCGTCCCCCGCATCTTCGTCCTCCCCGTCTTCACACGCCGCATCTTCCAACCGCCGCGAAGTCCACGAGCCGTTCGAGGAGGTCGAGGTGGACGCCACGCACACCCCGGTCCTCTCCGACCGTGTCGTCGGCCTGCTGGCACCGGCATTGAGTGAGCCGGGAGCGGTGGTGGTCGATGCCACTGTGGGACTCGCCGGCCATGCGACGGCATTACTCGCCACCTGCCCGGGCATCCGGCTGGTCGGACTGGACCGCGACCCGCAGGCACTCGCCTACAGCCGTGCGCGGCTCGTGGACGCCGCCGACCGGGTGACGCTGGTCCATGCCGTCTACGACCAGGTGGCGACCGTTCTGGACGGGCTCGGGTTGAGCGAGGTCTCCGGCATCCTGTTCGACCTCGGCGTCTCCTCGCTTCAGCTCGACACCGACGAGCGGGGATTCAGCTATTCCCGGGATGCCCCGCTCGACATGCGGATGGACCCGACCCGGGGCCGTACCGCCGCGGATGTCGTCAACACCTACGGTGTCGACGAACTCGCCCGGGTCCTGCGCTACTACGGAGAAGAACGGTTCGCCCGCCGGATCGCCACAGCTGTGGTCGCCGAACGTGTTCGTGAGCCGTTCGCATCCTCGGCACGGCTTGCCGATCTTGTTCGCCGGGCCATTCCCGCAGCCACCCGCCGTACCGGTGGAAATCCGGCAAAGCGCACGTTTCAGGCACTGAGGATCGAGGTTAACGGCGAACTCGAGGCGCTCGCGCAGGCACTGCCGGCGGCACTCGACGCTCTCGCCGTTGGGGGGAGGCTCGTGGTGCTTGCCTACCACTCGCTTGAGGACCGCATGGTCAAGCGGGCGCTTGCGGCCCGGGTCCGGCCGGCAGTGCCGCCGGACCTGCCGGTGATCCCACCGGAGGCCGCGCCGACGATGCGCTGGCTCACCCGCGGGGGAGAGACGCCGTCTCCGGACGAGGTGGCCGCCAACCCCCGGGCGTCCGCGGCGAAGCTGCGCGCCGTCGAGCGGATAGCCCGAGGTGTGGCATGACGGCGCCGGCCCCGGCGCCGGCGCCGCCACGGCGACTGCGGACGAGGGCCGGGGCGGACACCGTCCGCGCCGCGCCGCCCCGGGCTGCCCGTGCCACATCGGCCACCGCGTACGCCGATACGGCCATCCCGATCCCGTCCCTGAGCGGACGGACGGGTACCGCCGGCGCCCTGCCGGTTCTCGACCGTCCGGCCCGTCCCACGGCGCGCCCGCGGTGGTCGCCCGCGCCGTCACCGTTGACGGTCACCCGTCCCGTCCCCCGCAGCCGTGCGCCGCGCGCGCCGTTCGTCATCCTGTTGCTGCTGCTGATGGGTGCGGGCCTCATGTGCCTGCTCCTGCTCAACACGGCACTCGCGCAGAACGCGTTCCGGGTGCACGATCTCCAGATCCGCTCGTCGGCTCTCGCGGACGAGGAGCAGGCGCTCTCGATGCGCCTTGACGGGTTGTCCGACCCGGCGAGTCTGGCGGCCAGGGCAACCCAGCTCGGCATGGTTCCCAGTGGCATGCCCGAATATCTGTCGCCGGGAGCTCCGCTGCCGGCCGGCGCCCGTGTGATCGATACGGATCCGTTCTCCGGTGTTGTCACCATCGTGGTGCCACCGCCGGGACAGACCGCACGCCAGGCTCCGGCCACCTCCGCTCCGGCCGGTAACGGGCCGGCCGGGGGCGCCCGGTGACCTCTACTCTTCACCGTTCGTCCCGGCGCGGCCGTTCTCGGCTACGCCTCGTGTCGGATCGTGGTCGCCATGTCACGGACGATCAGTGGGTTGAGCGCGACGACGACGGCTTCGCCGCCGGCTACGCGGACCCGGACGGTTACGGCTACGGCTACGGCGATCCGGACGGCTACGTCACCGGGGAGGGAGAAGAGGAGTACGCCTATCGGTCGGACCGCCGGCGGGATCCGCGCCGCGCCCGCCGGCCCTCCCACGCCACCGGCTACCGGGCGGGGACGCCACGAGGCCCGGGTCCGGCCCGCCGGCCACCGCGCGCTCGGGTCTCCCGCCCGCCGATGAGGCTCGGCAGTACCCGCCGCAGGCTACGGGCCACGGTCGTCATCCTCTGCGCCCTGCTGGTGGTGCTCGCCGGCCGCCTGACGCAACTGCAGGGGTTCCAGGCGTCCGCCTATGCCAAGCGCGCCGAGAAGCAGCGGACGAACATCGTGACGCTCGACGCGGCCCGAGGGGTCATCGCCGATCGTAGCGGGGCTACGCTGGCGCAGGATGTCGACGCACGTTCGGTATATGGGGACCCGAGCAACGTCACCGACGCCCGCGCGGTTGCGACCGCCCTCTCGCCTCTGCTCAAGGTACCGGTGGACACCCTGGTCACGAAGCTTTTGGGCAGCGGACGCTTCGTCTACCTGGCCCGTGGGCTCGAACCGGCCGTGGGCAAGGAGGTGGCCGGGCTCAGGTTGTCCGGCATCGGTGTCCTGGAGGAACGCCGCCGCATGTATCCGTCCGGCTCGCTCGCGTCCAACGTGGTGGGTTTCACCACGGTCGGCGACAACGGCGTGCTCGTGGGCGGTGGTGGTATCGAAGGCGCCTATGACAGGCTGCTGCGCGGGACCGACGGGGTGCGCCGCGTCGAGGTGGACCCGGCCGGCCGGCCGATCCCGTCCGGGTCCAGCCGGGAGAAGGACCCGGTGCCCGGGTCGGGCGTCCGGCTCACGCTGGACCGCGACGTCCAGTGGGCCGCGCAGAACGCGATCGCCGAGGCCGTCCGGACCACCCAGGCCGACGGCGGCACCGTCGTGGTCATGGAACCCGCCACCGGGAACATCCTGGCGATGGCGGACGCGCCGGACTACGACCCCAACAGGATCGGCGCTGCCAATCCCGCGACGCTGAAGAACCGGGCCACCCAGGACGTCTACGAACCGGGGAGCGTCAACAAGGTCATCACCATGGCTGCGGCGATCGATCGCGGTCTGATCTCGGCCGACACGCCGGTCACGGTGCCGTCGAACCTGCGTATCGCGGGCCAGACCTTCACCGACGCGGAGCCGCACGCAACCGAGTACCTGACCGCCACCGGCGTACTGGCGAGGTCCAGCAACATCGGGACGATCCTGATCGCTCGCAAGCTCGGTTCGGCCAATCTGGAAGGTGCGTTGCGCGCGTTCGGCCTGGGGTCGCGGACCGCGCTGCGTTTCCCGGGCGAGAGCGCTGGCCTGCTGACGCCGTCGTCGGCCTGGGATCCCCAGCAGGCGGCCACGATCGCCTACGGGCAGGGGATGTCCGCGACCGCGATCCAGATGGCATCGGTCTACGCCACCATCGCCAACGGTGGTGTGCGGGTCCCACCCCGCCTGGTGGACAGCACCACGTCACCGGACGGCATCGTGCACACCACCCCTCGTGAACCCGGCACCCGGGTGATCAGTGAGAGCACGGCGGCGACTCTCTCCCAGATGCTGGAGGCGGTGACGTCCGACTCGGGGACCGCGCCGCTCGCGGCGATCCCCGGTTACCGGGTCGCAGGTAAGACCGGAACCGCCGAGCGGGTGGGACCGGCCGGCCACTACAACGGCTATGTGGCCTCGTTCGTGGGCTTCGCCCCCGCGGACCAGCCGAAGGTGGTCGTCGAGGTGGTGCTCGACAATCCCCGGGACGGCCACTTCGGCGGGACGGTTGCCGCGCCCGTGTTCAAAAAGGTGATGTCCTTCGCGTTGGCGACGATGGCAGTGCCCCCGACGGGCACGACAGGCCCGAAGCTCACCATCGACCTCGGCGCGAGCCGTTGACCCGTCGCAGGTCCCGGACGGCCGGCTACTAATGTCGTCGGCGTGACCTCATCGGGGCTGCGCCCGGCCATCCCTGCGGCGCGGGCGCTCACCGACCTGGCGGCCCGATATCCCGATCTTGATGTGGTCGGCGCCGGCTACGAGGGGGTTGTCGTCCACGGCGTCACCCACGACTCGCGGGCGGTCCGGCCCGGTGACCTGTATGCCGCCCTGCCCGGCGCCCATGTGCACGGCGCCGCCTTCGCCGGCCAGGCGCTCGCGTCCGGCGCCGCGGCCGTACTCACCGACCGGGCCGGTGCCGAACGTGTTATCCGGGAGACGGCCACGGGTGGGACCGTGACCCGGGAGACGACCGTGCCCGCCGCGGTCCCGCTGCTCGTGGCCGTCGACCCGCGTGCGGTGCTGGGAGCGGTCGCGTCCTGGGTCTACGGCGACCCGTCGGCGTCACTGAGACTGTTGGGTGTCACCGGCACCAACGGCAAGACCACCGTGGCATACCTGCTGGAGGCCGGACTGCGTGCCGCGGGGCACTCGACCGGACTCGTCGGGACGGTCCAGACGCGGATCGCGGGTACCGCGGTCCCGTCCGTGCGTACCACCCCGGAGGCGACGGACCTGCAGGCACTGCTCGCGGTCATGGTCGAACGCGGGGTCACCGCGGCCGCGATGGAGGTCTCCAGCCACGCCGTCGCACTGCACCGGGTGGGGGGAATCCACTTCGCCGGAGCGGCCTTCACCAACCTCAGCCAGGACCACCTCGACTTCCACCTGTCGATGGACGACTACTTCGAGGCGAAGGCCGCACTGTTCACCCCGCGGCGCACCGGTGTGTCGGTGGTCGACACGGACACCGGGTGGGGACGCCGGCTCGCGGGTCGAATTCCGGGCGCGGTGACCTGCGGGGTGAACCCCGACGCGCGGTGGCGTGCCGTCGACGTGGCCACCGATCCCACGGGGACCACCTTCCGCGCGCTCGGTCCGCAGGGCACGGACGTGCAGGTGCGCATCGCGCTGCCCGGAACGTTCAATGTCAGCAACGCCCTGGTGGCACTCGCGCTGCTCGCCGAGACCGGCGTGCCGGCCGAAACCGCGGTCAGGGGTTTCGCGAGCCTGCCAGGGGTGCCGGGCAGGATGGAGCGGGTCGACGCGGGCCAGCCGTTTCTCGGCCTCGTCGACTACGCCCACACGCCGGACGCGGTCGAGACGCTGCTGCGTACCGTGCGGCCGTTGGTCACCGGCCGGGTGATCGTCGTTCTCGGCTGCGGTGGTGACCGTGATCGCGGGAAGCGTCCCCTGATGGGGGCCGCCGCGGCCCGCGGCGCGGATCTTTCGATCTTCACCAGCGACAATCCCCGGTCGGAGGACCCGGATGCGATCATTGCCCAGATGTGTGCCGGCGCGGCCCGGGTGCCCGCCGGCCTTCGGGGCGGCGTGGTGGTCGAGCCCGACCGGGCCACGGCGATCGGTCTCGCCGTGCGTCAGGCCGGACCGGCCGACGCGGTCGTGGTGGCCGGTAAGGGGCACGAGACCGGTCAGGTGCGCGATGGCACGGTGACCCCGTTCGACGATCGTGACGCGTTGCGGACGGAGCTGGCCGGGTGCCGCCCCGCGTCACGTCCCAGCCAGGTGTGAGAGGCATCCACTGGTGATAATGCTGTCCCTGCGCGAGGTCGCTACCACCACCAACGGCAGGCTGGACGCCGTACCCGACCCGGATGCCCTGGTCGCCGGCGTCGTCGTCGACTCAAGACAGGTCACCCCCGGTGCGCTGTTCGTCGCGTTGACCGGAGCCCGGGTCGACGGCCATGGCTTCGCCGCGGATGCGGTGCGGGCCGGCGCGGTCGCGGTGCTCACGACACGGCCGGTCGGCGTGCCGGCGGTGGTGGTCACCGACCCGCTCGCCGCGCTCGCCGCGCTCGCCGCGCTCGCCGCCGAGGTGCGTAACCGGTCGTCGGCGACGGTGGTCGCGGTGACGGGATCATCGGGAAAGACCACCACCAAGGATCTTCTCGCCGACCTGCTGGCGGAGCTCGGGCCGACCGTGGCCGCGCCCGGCTCGTTCAACAACGAGATCGGCCTGCCACTCACCCTGCTGCGCCTGGAGCCGGCCACCAGGTTCGTCGCACTGGAGATGGGTGCCCGTGGGCTCGGGCACATCGCCGCCCTGTGCGCGCTGGCCCGGCCGGAGATCGGGGTCGTGCTGAACGTCGGTTCGGCCCATGTGGGCGAGTACGCGGACGGACGTGCCGGTATCGCCCGAGCCAAGGGAGAGCTCGCCGGGGCCGCCTCCGCCGCTGCCGTCCTAAACGTCGACGACCCGCTGGTCGCGGCGATGGCAGCCCACACTCGCGGTAGCGTGATCACCTTCGGTGAGAGCGACCGGGCGGACGTGCGGGCCGTCGGGGTGCGGGTCGAGGACTCCGGGCTGGCCCGCTTCGACCTGCTGGCCGGCGGCGAGCGTCATCCCGTCATGCTGAACCTGGTCGGCGCGCACCAGGTGGCCAATGCGCTGGCGGCCGCGGCGGTGGCGATCCGGCTCGGGCTCCCACCGGGGCGTACGGCGTCGGTGCTGTCGCAGGCGCGGGCCCGTAGCCGCTGGCGGATGGAGGTGACGGTGACCGGTGAGGGCGTCACCGTCGTCAACGACGCCTACAATGCCAATCCGGAGTCCATGCGGGCGGCGCTGAAGACCCTGGTCGACATGAGCCGGGGCCGGCGGGCCTGGGCGGTGCTCGGCGCCATGGGGGAGCTCGGCGCGGGCGCGGACGACGAGCACGACGCACTCGGCCGCCTGATCGTCCGTCTCGGTGTGCAGCAGCTGGTGGTGGTCGGCGCCGAGGCACGTCGGATACACCTGGGTGCGTCGCTGGAGGGCTCGTGGTCCGGGGAGTCGGTGTGGGTCCCCGATGTCGAGTCGGCCGTGAAGCTGCTGCGGGAACGGTTGGAGCCGGGCGACGTCGTGCTGGTGAAGGCGTCCCGCGCGTTCGGGCTGGAGCGGGTCGTGAAGGAACTGGTCTCCGGTGAACTGGCGGACGGCGATACGTCCGCCGAGTGGGGTGCGCACGGGTGAGAGGTGTACTGGTCGCCGCGCTGGTGGCCCTGGTGGTGTCGCTGCTCGGCACCCCGTCGGTGATCAAGCTGTTCCGCCGGCAGGGTTACGGTCAGGAAATCCGTGAGGACGGACCGTCGAGTCACCTTACCAAGCGTGGCACGCCCACCATGGGCGGTACGGTGATCATCCTGGCGACGCTGCTCGGCTATTTCGGCGCGCATCTGATCACGGCGAAGGGCTTCACCGCGTCCGGGCTGCTTGTCCTGATGGTCATGACAGGCCTCGGGATGGTGGGTTTCCTCGACGACTACATCAAGATCCGTAAGCAGCGCAGCCTCGGGCTCACGGCCAGGACCAAGTTCGCCGGACAGGCCGCGGTGGCGCTGGCCTTCGGTCTACTGGCCGTCCGGTTCAAGAACGCGGGCGGTCTCCTTCCGGGGTCGACGTTCGTCTCGATCGTCCGGGACACCGACTTCTCGATCGGCCTGATCGGTTTCCCGCTGCTCGCATGGATAATCATTGCGGCGACGTCGAACGCGGTGAACCTCACCGACGGTCTGGACGGCCTGGCCGCAGGCACCTCGGCGATGGTCTTCGGCGCCTACGTGGTGATCTCCTTCTGGCAGTTCGGCAACCTCTGTGAACCGGGTCCCCTGACTCCTGGCTGCTACTACGTCCGTGACCCGCTGGACGTGGCGCTGGTCGCGGCGGCGGCCATGGGCGCCTGTTTCGGGTTCCTGTGGTGGAACGCCAGCCCCGCGAAGATATTCATGGGCGACACCGGTTCCCTGGCCCTCGGTGGGGCGTTCGCGAGCATCGCGATCGTCAGCCGGACCGAGCTGCTGCTGTTCGTCCTCGGTGGGCTGTTCGTCGTCGAGACCCTGTCGGTGATTCTGCAGGTCGCGTTCTTCAAGGCCACCAGGAAACGGGTCTTCAACATGGCGCCGATCCACCACCACTTCGAGTTGGCGGAGTGGCCGGAGACCACGGTCATCATCCGTTTCTGGATCGTGTCCGGACTCGCCGTCGCATTCGGACTTGGACTTTTCTATGCGGAGTTTCTCTCGCACGGCGGTTCCTGATGTGTATCCTGAACGTGGAAGGTGGCGGGCCGCGGAAGTGCATCTGAAAGCAGTTCGTGCGGTTTACCGGTGTTATCCGGGGACTTCTCGTCGACAATTCGTCGAGTGGGAACGGGCGGTGCGCGACGTTGGCAGCCGATAGCCGCGGAGGTCGGGGGTAATGACCATCAGCGTGGCGAACGCGCAGGTCCGGCCAACCGGATCGGGCCTGGACGTACTGCGCTGGCCAGCCTTTGACGACCGGTTGGTCGATGCTTTCGTCACCACACGCCATGGTGGCGTGTCCACTGGGCGTTACGCCTCGCTCAACCTGAGTCTGCGTGTCGGGGATGACGACGGCCACGTTCTCGCGAACCGGACAACAGTGGCGAACGCGCTGGGCGCAGTCCTTGACGATTTCGTGTTCTGCGAGCAGACGCATGGGCCGGACGTGGCCGTGGTGACCCGTGAACACCGTGGTCGTGGTGCCCGCTCGGGCTCGAATGCGCTACCACTGACCGATGCGCTTGTGACGACGGTCCCCGGCATCGTCCTTGCCGTCCTCGCGGCCGACTGCGTCCCGGTCGTCCTGCACGACCCGGTGGCCGGCGTGCTCGCGTGCGCGCACGCCGGCTGGCGTGGCACCGTACGCGGCGTAGCCCCCGCCGCAGTGGCAGCCATGCGGCGGCTGGGCAGTGACCCGGCGAACATCGTCGCCGGTATCGGGCCCGCGATCCACCCCGACCACTATCAGGTCGGGGCTGATGTCGCTGAGGCGGCCCGAGGTGCCTTCGGCGACCGGGTCGACACGGTGATCCGGCCGGACGGTCCCGGGAGGTGGACCTTCGACCTGTGGCGGGCCAACACGCTGGCTCTGACCGCCGCGGGTGTGCCGGAGAATCAGGTGCACGTCGCTGCCGCCGCCACTGGCCCGGGTACGCCGTTCTTCAGCCACCGTGCGCAGAGCAGCCCGTGCGGGCGCTTCGCGGCCGTGGCACGCCTGCGAGGGAAGGATGCCCCATGACCGTGTTCCCCCGGTCGGCCCCCCGGCGCGGCGAGAGCTTCCGGTACGTCGGCTACGACATCGACGCCTCCCGTCACCGGCTCATGTGCCGCTACCGGCTCGACGGGCGGGAGTTCCGCGAGGACGTGACGTTCCCCGGCGGGGGGGACTGGACCGCCCCTGCGGTTGCCGAGGCGGCGCGGCTGGTGTTCCTGCTGGCCGCGGTCTCGTACTACAAGTCGGCGGCCCCGCCGGTCATCGACCTCGGCGACATCGCCGTGACGGATGCCGAGCGGGCGTTCCTGCGTGAGTTCTACCTCGAGGGTCTTGGCGAGTTCGCCCACCGCAACAACCTCGATCTTTCTGACGTGCGGATCGTCGGCCCTCGGCTGGAGCGGTCGGGACCGGTGGCCGTGAACTGCGACGAGGGCCGGCCGCTGCTGCCGTTCGGTGGTGGCGTGGACTCCATCGTCAGCGTGGAGCTGGTCCGGCCGCTGGCGAAGGATCCGGCGCTGTTCGTCGTCAACCGACCCGGGGACCGTTTCGACGCCATCGAACGGCCCGCGCGGGTCGCGGGTCTGCCCGTGGTCCGGGCGGAGCGGCTCATCGACTCCCAGGTGCTGCGCTCCACCGAACTCGGTTTCCTCAACGGGCATGTGCCGGTCACCGGGATCCTCTCGGCGATCGCGGTCATGGCTGCCGTCCTCGACGGACGCGACGCCGTCGTGATGTCCAACGAGTGGTCGGCGTCCGTGGGCACCGTCGAGGTCGACGGTCGGTCCATCAACCATCAGTATTCCAAGAGCGAGGCGTTCGAGAACGCTTTCCGGGTGGTGCTCGCCGAGACCTTCGGGGAAAGACCGGAGTACTTCTCGCTGTTGCGCCCGTTCACCGAACTGTGGATCGCCCGGCGTTTCGCGGCGCTTCCCCGGTATTTCGACCACTTCCGCAGTTGCAACCGGGCCTTTCACATCGACCCGGCGCGGCGGCTGGACAGATGGTGCGGGCAGTGCGACAAATGCTGTTTCATCGATCTGATCCTCTCCCCGTTCGTGGACGAGTCGACGTTGCGGCGGGTGTTCGACGGTCATGAACCACTGGCCGACATCCGGCTGCTCGACCGTTTCCGTGCGCTGCTGGGCCTGTCCGCGGACAGCAAGCCCTGGGAATGCGTCGGTGACGTCACCGAGTGCCGCGTCGCGACCCTGCTCGCCACCCCGCGTGGCGACCGGGCCGGTTCACCGGTACTGAGCGCGCTGGGCCCGCTGCCGGGCGAGCCGGCATCCGAGGACCTGCTCGCGCCCCACGGCCGACACTTCGTACCGGACCGGTATGCGCCCGACGATCTCCTGGTCTGACCTGCCCGGCCGTACCGTCGGTCTCTACGGTCTCGGTCGTGAGGGTGAGGCGAACCTGCGAGCCTGCCTTGCCCTGGGGGTCGAGCCGGTGCTTGTCGACGATGCCTCGGGACATGCCCCGATCGAGGGCAGGGAGGTCCTCGTGAACGCCGGTGGGGGGCTCGCGGCCCTGGCCCGCTGCGACGTCGTGGTCAAGGCGCCCGGGATCTCACGGTACGGCGAGACCGTCCGCTACCTCGAGCGCCGTGGCATCCCCGTCGTCGGGGGCGTGGGCCTGTGGCTGGCCGACGCGGACCGGTCGAAGGTGCTGTGCGTGACCGGAACCAAGGGCAAGAGCACGACCTCGGCCGTGGCCGGGCACCTGCTGGGTCGGCTCGGCTACCGATGCCTGGTCGCGGGCAACATCGGCGTGCCGCCGCAGGACCCTCGGATCGTCGGCGAGTACGACTTCTGGGTCATCGAGGTGTCCAGCTATCAGGCGACCGACCTGGCGTGCTCCCCGCCGGTGGTCGCGGTCACGTCATTGCATCCTGATCATCTGCCATGGCATGACGGGGACCTGGCGACGTACTTCCGGGACAAGCTGTCCGCCTGCTCCCAGCCAGGTGCGGACCTGACCATCGCCAACGGTGACAGCGACCTGATCCGCGTCCGCCGGGGACTGCTGGGTCCGAGGGTGCAGTGGGTGCACGCCGACGCCGGGTCCGACGCCGGGTCCGACGCTGGGTCCGACACGGGCTGGAGCCGACCGCTGGGGCTGCTCGGTGTCCACAACCGGCGTAACGCGGCGATCGCCAGGGCCGGCCTGCGGGCGCTCGGCGTGCCCGAGGCGTACGACGACGACAAGCTGCGCGCCGCCGCCGACGGGTTCGCCGGGCTGGACAGCAGGCTGAAGCTGATCGGTGTGGTGGATGGTGTCAGCTTCGTCGACGACAACCTCTCGACGAACGTCCTGCCGACGCTCGCCGCCGTCGACGCCTTCGGCGACCGGCGGATCGCCCTCATCGTCGGCGGTCACAGCCGTGGGATCGACTACCATCCGCTGGCGGTCGGCCTGCGCACCCGGACGATGGACACCCTGCTGGTCACGGTGCCCGACAACGGCCCGGACATCCGGCGCCAGGTCGATGAGGCCGGCGCCGGCCCGCGCGTCACATCCGTGGACACCGACGACCTCACCGGTGCCGTGGTCGAGGCCTACCGCTGGGCGAGACCCGACGGAGTCGTCCTTCTCTCGCCGGCCGCGCCGAGCTTCGGGAGGTTCCGCGACTACCGCGAGCGCGGGGCCGCCTTCGCGCTCGCCATGGAAGGCTGTCGCATTCTGTGACAGGATGCCGTGGTAACGCGGTGACCGCCGTCAGAGCGCAGGGAGCAGGACGTTCGGGTTCAGGATGCCCGCGGGGTCCAGGGCCTGCTTGATCCGGCGGAACGCGGCGATCTCGGCGGGGGAGCGGTTCAGTGGCAGCCAGCGTCGCTTGGCCGTCCCGATCCCGTGCTCGGTGCTGATGCTGCCACCGCGCTCGGCGACGAGGCGGAAGACGGTGTCCTCGACCCGTTCACCTACGCCTGCGGCACCGGTGACGTTGACGTGCACGTTCCCCTCGGCGACGTGTCCGAACAGCCAGGTGCTCGCCTCCGGCGCGACGGCCCTGACCGCGGCGGGTACCGCCTCGACGAACGAGGGCAGCGCGTCGGGCGTCACGGTGACGTCCATCTTCACCGGCGTCCCACAGGTATTGATCGATTCGGTGTGCCGTTCCCGGTAGGCCCACAGGGCCTCGCGGCCGGGTCGGTCATCCGCGAGCGAGGCGTCGGCGACGCCCGGTAGGCCGGCGACCGCGTCCGCCAGGATGTCGAGGGGTCCGTTCCCGCCTGCGCCGTCCTCGCCCGGGGCGTCCCCGGTGACCTCGACAAGAAGGTACGCCGCGTGCGTCCCGCGCAGCGGCGGGGAAAGGCGGCACGCCCGCATCACAAGATCTATTCCGGGTGGGAGCATGAGCTCGGCCGCGGCAAGGCCGGGCAGACCGTTACGCAGCAGGGATGCCGCGGCGACGGCATCCGGCACGGACGCCAGGCCGATCAGGCCCACGGCCCGCGCCCGGGTGGCCGGGGTGAGCCGGACCCGTACGGCCGTGACCACGCCGAGGGTGCCCTCGCTGCCGGCGAGCAGGGACGGCAGGTGGTAGCCGGTGTTGTCCCTGGCAAGGCCCGCGAGGTGGGACACGACGCTGCCGTCACCGAGGACGGCCTCCACCCCGAGCAGCTGGGCTCTGGTGTCTCCGTACCGCAGCACCCGCAGACCACCCGCGTTCGTCGCGACCGTTCCACCGACCGTGGCGCTGTCGCGGCTCGCGAGGTCCACGCCATAGCCGAGACCCGCGGCGGACGCGGCCTCGCGCAGCACACCCACGGGTACCCCCGCGCCGACGGTGGCCTGCCCGGCCGCGACGTCGACCTGGAGGATGTCGGAGAGTCCACGCAGGCTCAGGAGGATCTCACCGCGGGTCGGCACGCCGCCGCCGGCAAGCCCGGTGTTGCCCCCCTGGGGCACCAGCGCAACCTCGTGCTGTGCGCACGCCTGGACGACAGCCGCCACCTGGGCGGTGTTCGCCGGCCGCACGACCGCGGCCGTCCGTCCGACGAAACGGCCGGTCCAGTCCCGGACATAGCCGGTCATGACGTCCGGGTCGGTCAGCACACAGGTGGCGTCGACCGCGTCGCGCAGAATGGTCAGCACCTGGTTGGACATGGTGGGAGTCTCCTCCTCGATGGGACGGCCACCGCGCTTGCCCGACACGCCCCCGATGTGCCGGTCGGGCGGGCCGGTGTCGTGGACCATGCGGGGAGGCGGTGACCCCGCCTGCCCGACCGGGCGACCCCGGCAACCGGATGGCCCGGCGACCGGGCGACCCCGGCGGCGGGATGGCCCCGGCGGCGGGATGGCCCCGACCAGGTGACATTGTCCTGGTGACTGTGCTGGGCACGGCAAGATGATCGTGATGGTGGCACCTGTTCGGGGAGGGGGAGTCGCAGCGTTGGCGGGTGGTGTCGGCATGACCGACGCGACCGGGGCGGGTACGCCCGCGTCCGGCGTGTCCGTCACGTCCGGAAAGCCGGAAAAGCCCGGACCGGGCGAGCGCCTTCTCGACGACGTCCGGGTGCCCGTGCTGGCCCGGCCGCTGGCGTCCTACTACCTTCTGCTGTCCTCGGCGGGCCTGTTGCTGGCGCTGGGACTGGTCATGGTGCTCTCCGCCTCCAGCGTGCGGTCCTATGACGAGCTGGGCTCCTCCTATGCCGTGTTCGCCCGGCAGGCCACCTGGGTGGGTATCGGCTTGCCCCTGCTCGTGCTGGCCAGCCGGCTGCCCGTGCGGGTGTTTCGGCTGCTGGCCTACCCGGTCCTCGTCGTGGCGCTGGTGCTGCTGGTGGTCGTCCTGGTACCGGGGATCGGCGTTTCGGCCTACGGCGCCCAGCGTTGGATCGGGCTCGGGCCGTACACGTTGCAACCCAGCGAGATCGCGAAGCTCGGTCTGGTGCTGTGGGGCGCCGACCTGCTGGTGCGCAAACGCAGGCTGCTGGGGAACTGGAAGCACCTGCTGGTCCCGCTCGTCCCGGGCGCTCTGCTGATCTGCGTCATGATCATGTTTGAGCCGGACATGGGAACCGCGATCGTGGTGCTCACGATCCTGTTCACCCTCCTGTGGGTGGTCGGAACGCCGCTGCGGGTGTTCGCCTCGATCGGCGGTGCGATTCTGCTGGCCGGCACTCTGTTGGCCGTGACCGAGCCCTACCGGCTCGAGCGGCTGCTGTCCTACCGCGATCCGTTCGCCGACGAGAACAACACCGGATTCCAGGCGGTGCAGGGCCTGTACGCGCTGGCCTCGGGCGGCTGGTGGGGAGAGGGGCTCGGCGCGTCCCGGGAGAAGTGGCCCGGCCTGCTCCCCAACGCCCACACCGACTTCATCCTCGCCATCCTCGGTGAGGAGCTCGGCCTGTGCGGCACACTGGTCGTCGTCATCCTCTTCGCCGTTCTCGGGTACGCCGGCATCCGGGTCGCCCACCGCAGCACCGACCCGTTCGTCCAGCTTGCCGCCGCCGCGGCCACCGGGTGGATCCTCGGCCAGGCGATGGTCAACATGGGCGCGGTGGTGGGCCTGCTCCCGATCACTGGGATCCCGCTCCCGCTGGTGTCCTTCGGCGGCTCCGCGCTGGTCCCGACGATGCTCACGGTCGGCATGCTGCTCTCGTTCGCCCGGCACGAACCCGCGGCTGCCGCGCTGATCAGTGCCCGGACGGCACTGCGACGAGACGCCCGGGAGGAGACCCGTTCCGGTCGTTGGCGCCGTCGTTCCCAGGCGGGTAAGAGCGCCCGAGGATAGGGCGGTTCCGTGTCGCGGCCGGTATCGCGGATGTGAGGTGTATCCGGCATCTTGACGCACAGACGCCTGTGGGAAAAAGTAGTTCACGTGTCAATCGGAATGCGTCTGATGCGACGACGCTGCGTGGATTTCGCGCGCAGCAGTAGTTGTCTGTGTCGTTAGGCGGTTTCCACCCCCGGTCTTTCGGTCGCTGACGGTGCTGACCGATACCGCTTTTCTTCGGTCCTTTCTCGGTCTGGTCCGCGTGTGGTGGTGACCCTCCGCGCGGGTTATCGGACAGGGTTACCCGTTGGGTGTCGCCGGTGACCGGGTAAGGATTCCATCCCCATTTTCTGCCCGTCCCCATCCCCATCCCCAGAACCTTTCCCGTGCCCGGGGACCGTGCGCGGCCTGAACGAGGAGCCCCGGTGGTACCTGGGACGAACCAGCCTGTGACACCGTGCTGGCCGGACCGGGTCTACACCCGGCTCGACCATGCCCCCGAGCAGGCTCGCCGACGTCACCGAGGGGATCGCCTCATGATCGAACTTGTGCTCGCCGACCGATGCACCACATGCAACATCTGCGTGCGGGTCTGCCCGACCAACGTCTTCGACGCGGTACCCGGTGGCGTGCCGGTGATCGCCCGGCAGAGCGACTGCCAGACGTGTTTCATGTGTGAGATCTACTGCCCGGTGGACGCGCTGTTCGTCGACCCGGACTGCGAGGGCCCGGTCGAGGTCGGCGAAGCCGAGATCGCCGCCACGGACTGGCCCGGCCAGTATCGCCGGGACTCCGGGCGGGGCCGGTGGCGCCACATGCACTCCAACGAGAGCTGGCGGATGGGGCCGATCTTCGCCGCGGCGTTCGAGGTCCTGGGCGTCCCCCGTCCACCGGGGATGGCATCGGGCAGGGACGTACCCGGGCCGGTGCCACGGTCCGCGTCCTGCGGGGTACCTTCCGACGAACGTGGTGTATCCGGCGCCGGTCCAGATCCCGCCGCGCCCGAGCCGGGGGACCGACCGCTCAACATCGCGGCCCTGCGGTACGGCGGCTCCTGACCCGGCGCGCCACACCGGCACCGGCTGGGCGTGACGGTGGGTGGTCCGGCATCCAGGCCGAGGAAAGGACTGGGCGATGAGCGACGAGTCGGTCGAGGCGATCCTTCCGGGACCGGTGCCGCTTGCCCGTCGGATGGGTGAGGTCGGGACGTGGGTGATGCGCGACCCGCTGCGGCTCGGCGATGTCAGCGACGTCATCTCCCTGGCTGGGGGCCTGCCCGCCGGGGAGACGCTGCCCGCCGCGGAGATCGGCGAGGCGGTGATGCGGGTGACGACGTCGAGGCTGGCAACGACCGCCCTGCAGTACTCCGCCGCGGAGGGTCTTCCCGTGCTGCGTGCCTGGATCGCCGGGCGGGCGTCGCTGCAACGGGGGCGGTCGGTCGCGGCGAGCCAGGTCGTGGTGACCGCCGGGGGGCTCCAGGGGCTCGACGTCATCGCCCGTGCCCTGCTCGACCCCGGTGATCTGGTGGCCATCGACGAGCCGGTGTTCCCGGGTTCGCTGCACTGCCTGGAGATGTACCAGCCGGAGTTCCTCTCGATTCCCGTGGACGACGACGGCCTGGACGTCGACGCGCTCGCTGAGCGGCTGGAAGGCGGCCTGCGCCCCAAGCTCGTCTACACGGTCGCGACCTTCCACAACCCGACCGGGGCCACGCTCAGCGACGTCCGGCGGCGGAAGCTCGCGGACCTGGCCGAGCGGTACGGATTCGTGGTGGCCGAGGACGAGCCGTACACCGCGCTGCGGTTCCGTGGTGATCCGGTACCACCGGTCGCCGCCTACAGCGATCATGTGATTACCATCGGGTCGTTCTCGAAGACGCTCGGACCGGGCCTGCGTGCCGGCTGGGTCGTGGTGCCGCCCGCGCTCGCGGACGCGGTGGTCCGCGCGAAGCGCTGGTCGGACCTGCACACCTCGACGCTGATGCAGTACGCCCTGGTCGAGCTGCTCGGCCGGGACGCCTGGTTCGACGAGCATCTGGCGAGGTTGCCGGGTGTGTACGGGCAGCGGTGCGCCGCCCTGCGCGCGGCCGTCGCCGCCCACCTGCCCGGGGTGCTGGAGGTCAACGACCCGGCCGGTGGGCTGTTCGTCTGGGGGCGGGTCGTCGCGCCGGGTCTGTCCGCGGACGATCTTCTCGACGCGGCGGTCCGCCGGGGGGTGAGCTACGTGTCCGGCCCGCAGTTCGCCGTGCACCATCCGGACCCCGCGACCATGCGGATGTCGTTCGCGGGCAGTTCCCCGGAACGCCTGGAACTCGCCGCCCGCCGGCTGGCCGACGCGGCCACGGCCGCGCTCGGCCAGCAGGCCTGACAGACAGGTACCGTCCGCGGCGGGTCAGTAGCCGAGGACGGGGTCGACCAGCCCAACCAGCGGCTGCCCGGCGCGGTAGCGCAGCAGGTTCTCCCGAAACCGCTCGGCGATCCGGCGTTCCAGGCGCGGAGACCAGCCCGAGACATGTGGGCTGATCCGTACCCGCGGGTGGTCGAACAGCCAGTGCCCGGCCGGTAGCGGTTCCGGCGTGGTCACGTCGAGGCTCGCAGCCCGGACCTGTCCGCCGTCGAGCGCGTCCCGCAGCGCGTCCTGGTCGACGAGAGTGCCGCGGGCGATGTTCAGCAGGTGCACGCCGGGCTTCACCCGGGCAAGCGCGGCGGCGTCGATGAGGTGGTGGGTTTCGGGTGTGGACGCGGCACTGAGCAGCACCGCGTCACTCACCGCGAGCAGGCTCGGGAGGTCGGGCAGTAGCTGGACACCGTCCACCGGGCTTGGCCGGTCCCGCCGCCGGACCGCCACGACATCGATCTCAAGAGCGAGGGCCTTGCGGGCCACGGCCTGCCCGATCTCGCCGAAACCGACGATCCCCAGCGTCGAACCGGCGAGCAGGCCGCCTTGCGGTGGCTGGAAACGGTCCACCGGAGCGCTGATCCACGGATCGACCCGGGTTTCGGTGAGCAGCGCGGCGATCACCCACTCGCTGATCTGCGTGGCGTGGATCCCGCGGGAGCACGTCACGGTGTGTCGTTCCAGCACCCAGGACGGGAAGCTGTCGACCCCGGCCGAGACGCTGTGCACCCAGTCGACCCCGGCGAACCAGGCCGGGGGCGCCGCGGCCTGCATCCCTGGGCCTGTCACCAGGATCCGTGGCTGGCGGGCAGGTTCCCCTTCGTCCGGAATCTCGATGATCTCGATGTCGACCTGGTCGGCGAGTGCCTCGTCAAGCGCGTGCCGGATACCGGCGCCCCACAGCGGCGACAGGAAGATACCCACCGCCGGTGTGTCAGGGCCGGTCCGTACCGGTACTCCAGCCTCCCGCGAGGCCGGTATGGTCACACTCATAGTCACGTCCCTTCGGTATTCGAAGCGCCCGCGGGTACCGATGTCATTCCGATGAACTCGACGGGCATGACGGTGCTCCTCATGCCGCGGCTGCGCGGTATCGGCATCGCCGCGGCGGGAGATGGGAACGACCGGGGGACCCGGGAGCCTTCCGGAAGCCGGTCAGGCGGTCGGTCGCGTTGGCCACGCCGCGAAGGTGACCCGCCCGAAGCGGACGAGCTCGGCCCCCACGGCATCAACGTCACGGTCGTGCATCCCGGTGCGACGCTCACCGAGAGTCTGGCCGCTCTGACCGCCGAGGACCCGCGGCGGTTCGCCGCCTTCACCGGGACCGTGTCGATCGGCCGGATCGTGACCGCGGACGAGGTGGCGGCAGTCGTGACATTCCTCGCGTCTTCGGTGAGCGTTGCCATCAACGGTGAGGTCATCGCGGCTGGTGGCGGGACCCGGGGGGCGATCCACTACTGAGGTGTGCCATCGTCGTCAGCGATGCTGAGGAGTGTGGTGCTCGCCGGCGGTGGCACGGCGGGCCATGTCGAACCGGCGCTGGCCGTCGCGGACGCCCTGCGGGCCGCCGACCCGCGGATTCGTCTGACCCTGCTGGGGACGGAGTCCGGGTTGGAGGCGAGGCTCGTGCCGGCCCGCGGGTACGAGCTGGCGACGGTGCCGAAGGTGCCGCTGCCCCGCAAGCCCACGCCGTCCCTGCTGACCGTGCCGGGCCGGCTCGCCGGGGCGGTCGGCCAGGCGTCGGCGACGCTGCTGCGGGTGCGCGCGGACGTGGTGGTGGGCTTCGGTGGGTACGTGTCCGTCCCCGCCTATCTCGCGGCGCGGCGGGCGGGCATCCCGATCGTCGTCCACGAGGCGAATCCGCTGCCGGGGGTCGCGAACCGGATCGGCGCCCGGTTCACGCCCTTTGTCGCGGTGTCCTATCCGAGTACGCCGCTGCGCGGCGGCCGGCTTGTCGGCATCCCGCTGCGCCCGGAGATCCTGAAGCTCGACCGGTCCCCGGCCGCGGCGCGGGCCGCGCGGATCAGTTACGGGCTCGACCCGCGCCGCCCGACGCTGCTGGTCTTCGGCGGTTCCCAGGGGGCCCGGCGGATCAACGACGTCATCAGCGCGGCAGCCCGGGAGATCACGGCGGGCGGGGTGCAGGTCCTGCACGCGGCCGGGCCCAAGAACGCCGACACGGTGCTCGCGGCACTGCCGCCGGACCTGGCCGCACCTTATGTCGTGCGTCCCTACCTGGACCACATGGCGTCCGCGTACGCGGCGGCGGACATGGCCCTGTGTCGTTCCGGCGCGATGACCTGCGCGGAGCTGGCCGCCGTCGGCTTGCCCGCCGCCTATGTTCCACTCCCGCATGGCAACGGTGAGCAGCGACGCAACGCCCTGCCCACCGTCGAAGCCGGTGGTGGCCTCATGATCGAGGATGCCGCGCTCTGCGCGGAGTGGGTGTTCGAGGAGTTGCTACCCGTCCTGACCTCGGCCGAGCGGCTGGCGAAGATGTCGGCGGCATGCGCCGGTACCGGACATCCCGATGCCGTGGATGTGATCGTTTCGATGATCCGGGAGGCCGGGGCGTCCCGGCGGCGACAACCGGCACGCCACGCGGCCCGCTGAACCCGGTACGGGGCGAGGGATGGGGCAAGATGTCACTGTGACAGCTCCGGCCCTACCGGACGAGTTCGACCGTGTTCACCTTGTCGGTATCGGCGGGGCGGGCATGAGCGGCCTTGCTCGGTTGCTGCTGCGGCGTGGTGCGTACGTGTCCGGAAGCGACGCCAGGGACTCGCGCCGGCTGGCCGCGCTGCGGGCGCTCGGCGCCCAGGTCGCGATCGGCCACGATCCCGGCCATCTCGGTGACGCCCGAACGTTGATCTTCTCTCAGGCCATTCCGGACGGGAACCCGGAGGTTGAGGAAGCGAAAAAGCGTGGTCTGTGCGTTGTCTCCAGGTCCGCCGCGCTCGCCGCGCTGATGCGGGGCTTCCGCGGGCTGGCCGTCGCCGGAACCCATGGGAAGACGACGACCACCCTGATGGCCACCGTCGCGTTGCAGGCCTGCGGAGCCGACCCGTCGTTCATGATTGGAAGTGACATCAACGAGGCCGGTTCCAACGCGCATGCCGGATCGGGCGAGATCTTCATCGCCGAGGCCGACGAGAGCGACGGCGGATTCCTGTTCCTCGAGCCCTTCGCGGCGGTCGTCACCAACGTCGAAGCAGACCATCTCGACTACTACCGCCGGCCGGAGGACATCGACATCGCGTTCACGCGGTTCGTCGACGGGGTTGACCCGGATGGTTTCGTGGTGGCCTGCCTGGACGACCCGGGGGCGGCCAGGCTCGTCGCCGCGCTGGGAGAACGGGAAGGCGCCAAGGCCCCGCGGGTCACCACCTACGGCGAGTCGGCGGACGCCAACGTCCGGGTGGAACTTCCCATGATCTCGCCCACCGGATCGACCTGTGAGGTGGTCGTCCGGGGCAGGCGCCTGGGAGAGCTCACCCTGCAGGTCCCCGGTCGGCACAACCTGTTGAACGCTGCCGGGGCACTGGCTGCAGGCCTTGAGCTCGGCCTGCCCGCAGCCGGCCTGCTGGAAGGGCTCAAGGGGTTCGCGGGCGTGCGCCGCCGCTTCGAGTCCAAGGGCACCGTCGACGGCATCCGGGTGATCGACGACTACGCCAACCATCCAACCAAGATCAGATCGGTGTTGCGGACCGCCCACGACATCGCCGACGGCGGCAGCGTCGTGGTCGCCTTCCAGCCCCACCTGTACAGCAGGACGGCGGCTTTCGCGTCCGAGTTCGGGGCCGTCCTTGCCCTCGCCGACGCGGTGGTGGTGATGGACGTGTTCGGCGCGGGGGAGCGCCAGATCCCCGGTGTCAGCGGCGCGATGATCGCCTCCCGGGTGCCGTTGCCCGCCGACCGGGTCGTCTACGAGCCGTCCTGGTCGGCCGCGGCGGGCCGGGTTGCGGCGTTCGTCCGCCCGGGCGACCTGGTTCTCACCGTCGGTGCGGGTGATGTGACCCTGCTCGGCGGTGAGCTTCTGCGCGTCCTCGCCGAACGCGCGTCACTGCCCGGCTGACCTCCGTAGTGGCGAGCCGGGCCGCCGTCGCGTTCGACCCGCCAGAACCGGGTAATCCCGGCGCGGGCGTATTCGCCCGGTTTGATCATACGGTCCAGGTTCTCCGATCCCGGGGAGACGACCTCCACCACGAGCAGCGTGTCGATCGGGTCGATCCACACGGCGCCCCGTGGGGCCGGGCGGCGGAGAACGAGGATGTCAGGGCTTCGGCCGCTGGAGGATTCGGTGATACGGAGGCCGGGGGTGGCCAGTACCCGGTCGGCGCTATGCCCGTTGGCGACGAGCCAGACCACGACCCGCGTGATCAGCGCGGCGTGCTCCGCGTCGGCCGGTGGCATGACCAGCAGGTTGTTCGTAGCGATGCAGTTCGTCGGCCGCGGCCAGCTCGCTCACGTCGTCCAGCGTGAGTGCCCGCCCGGGTAGTCGGACCAGCAGCGGGGACGTCGGACGCACGACCGTCATGCCGATCTCCCATCGCATGCCCGAGCAGTATCCGATCTTCAGTGTAGCGACGGGTGCGTGGAGCGGCGTTGGGCGGGCGTGGCCGTGGGGAATCAGGACCGGGCGTGGTGTTCACTGCCTGTCGTGACCCGTGAGAACTCTCAGCACGTGCGCTTCCTCGGAATCGCGGGGGCGGGTATGTCCGCGCTCGCCCACATCCATCTTGCCCGCGGCGGAGTGGTCAGCGGCAGTGACGCCCAGGACGCCCCCCGCCTGGACGCCCTGCGCGCGGCCGGCGCCCGGGTACGGGTGGGGACCGTCACCGAGGTGGGCGTGCTGGACGCGGAGCTCGACGGCGTGGACGTGGTGGTCGCCTCCAGCGCGCTGCCCGACGGTCATCCCGAGCTCGTGGCCGCACGCCGCCTGGGCATCCCGATCCGCCGTCGCAGCGAGTGGCTGCCGGAGCTGACCGCCGGCCACGACCTGGTCGCGGTCGCCGGCTCGCACGGCAAGACCACCACATCCGCGATGCTCGCGCTGGTGCTGCGCGCCGCGGGCATCGACCCGACCGCGGTCATCGGCGCGGAGGTGGGCCAGCTCGGCGGCAACGCACTGGTCGGGGCCGGTCGGGTGTTCGTCCTGGAGGCCGACGAGTACGGCGGGGCGTTCGAGAACCTCGATCCCGCACTCGCCGTCATCACCAACGTCGAGTGGGAGCATCCCGACCTCTTCCCGGACGAAAACGCCGTACGCGCGGCGTTCACCGCCTTCGCGTCGCGGGTCCGGCCGGGCGGAACGCTGGTGGTCTGCGGTGACCATCCCGGCGTCGCCACGGTGCTGGCCGGGCTACCCGAGCCGCACGCGAGGGTCGTCGACTACGGCCTCGAACCCGACCGGAGCTGGCGGGCGGTGGGCCTGGGCGCGACGCCGGGCGGAGGCGTCCGCGCAACCGTGCGCCGGGACGGCCGTGACGTCGGGACGCTCACGCTCGCGTTGCCGGGCGTCCACACCGTCCTGAACGCGCTTGCGGCGCTTGCTGTCGCGTCCGAGCTGGGTGTCGCCACGGCGGAGGCGCTCGCGGCACTTGCGACCTACACGGGTGCGGCTCGCCGGTTCGAGCTGGTCGGCGTGGTGGCCCCGACGGATCGTCACGGCCCGTTGGAGATCGTCGATGACTACGCCCATCACCCGACCGAGATCCGGGCGACGCTCGCCGCGGCCTGCCAGCGTGCCGGCTCGCGACGGGTGTGGGTGGCCGTGCAGCCGCACACCTTCAGTCGGCTGGCCGCTCTGATGGACGACTTCGCCGATGCGTTCGTCGACGCAGACCGGGTGTACGTCACCGACATCTACGCGGCCCGCGAGCACGACACGCTGGGCCTGCACGCCAGCGATCTCGCCAAGAAGATCTTCGTTCCGGAGACGACGTACTACGTGCCATGGGAGGAGCTGGCCGATCGACTCGCGACCGACCTGCGGGTGAGCCTGTCGGCCGCACCGGACGGCGTCCTGCTCCTGACGCTCGGCGCCGGGACGATCACCGAAATCGGCCCCCGCCTGCTCGCCTCATTGGGATGACCGCAGGTCATCCCAATGAGGCCTTGCTCGGAAGCCGGTCTCTCCGGAGGTCTCCGGGCGTGCGAGAGGAACAACGATCGCGTGCCCGTCGGTGGGGATTCCAGCAGGTACGCGCGGATGCCGTCGGCCGGTGTTCCGGACATCTGATGACGTCGATTGGTTTGTCTGATATCTTCTCCGCTAGTTGATGATGTACCCGCCGCGTAAATCGGTGTCGTAGCGTGTCGCCGCGGCGCAATTCCGTGTTGGAGGGCTTCCGTGAAAAATCAGGAACCTCTGTTCGGTAGTCGTCCCCCAGATAGTTCGGCGGATGTAGTAGTCTCCGCATTGGAGATTTCATCTCAGCCCCCGATGGAACAGCCGGTGCGGCTACCGGTCGTCGTACTCCTTGGGGTGGAGATTCGGCGGCAGAGGCTGGCCAGCGGTTTGTCGCAGCGGGAACTCGCGCGTCGGGTCGGGTTATCATCCCACAGTAACCTGGGCGACTATGAGCGTGGCGTCCGACTGCCCCCGCGTGACATTGTGACCGCGCTTGAAGCGGCGCTGGGTGCGGTCGACGGTGCTTTTGGCGCGCTCCATCGGCAGGCCCTCCTCGAACGAGCCGAGGCCTGGGCGAACCGTGCTCTGCGGGAAGGCTTGGAATGATCTCGGATATCGTGGCGACAGCGGCCGGAGACCGCTGCTCGCGACACGTGAACGGTCGGCGGTCGGTTCCTGGTCGGAGATTGGACCGATATTGGTCTACTCTGTGGAGAATTGCCGCCGTTCTGTGTTGTGCTCCTGATGTCCGGTTGTACCGCATCATCGAAGGGACATCAGATGGGACGGTTTCGAAGATCTGCAATTGGGGCGGCGATCTCGGGGCTGGCGCTCGTCGCCATTCCGTTCGCGGCGGCTCCGGCGCAGGCCGCGTCCGTCAACTGCAGTTCGTGGACGTCGTCCGGCAGAGCCTATGCGAACTGCACGGTCTACAGCGGTCAGGTTCGTGTCCGGGCGGACTGTTCGTACGCTCCCGATCTGTATTCGCCGTGGGTCGGTTCGGGTTCGTGGTACCTGTGGACGGGCCAGTGCCCGTGGGGTATTCGCGGGGCAATCATCGAGACTCGCTGACGAGGTCGCACGAGAATGCTGTCCGGTTCCGGCGGTGCGGTCGAGCTGGCATTGACCCGCACCGCCGGAACCGGCCGTCTCGCCCAGGCGTCTCATGACCGCCGTGTCGGCGGTCGCGGCAGGTATCCGTGTCCGTGGGCTCGAGTACGGATATCGAGACAGGAAGGTGCTTTCCTCCTTCAGTCTCGAGGTCGGGCCGGGTGTGCTCGGTCTGCTCGGCCCGAACGGAGCCGGCAAGACCACGCTGCTGCGGGTGCTTGCCACCAGCAGCCTGCCGCAGCAGGGTGCCCTGACACTGCTTGGTGTCGACCCACGAAACCGGCGTGAGCTGCGTGCGTTGAGGCGGCGCATGGGGTTCCTCCCACAGACCTTCGGCTACTTTCCGGGCTTCACAGTGCTTGAGTTCGTCGAGTACGTCGCGTGGCTACGTGAGGTGCCGCCCGGCCGGGTCCGGGAGCAGGCACGGGACGCGGTCGATGCCGTGGGCCTGTCGGGTTCCGCCGGGACGCGGATGGGCCGGTTGTCGGGCGGTATGTTGCGCCGGGCCGGAATCGCCCAGGCGATCGTGAACCGTCCGGAGCTGCTGGTGCTGGACGAGCCGACGACCGGTCTTGATCCCGAGCAGCGGGTCGACTTCCGGGTGCTGCTGCGGCGCTTCGGTGAGCGTGGTGTCGTCGTCGTCGCCACGCATCTCGTCGAGGACGTGGCCGCGGCATGTGACGATGTCGTCATCGTCCACGACGGCCGGGCGGTCTTTCAGGGATCTCCGGCAGAGATCGTCACACGGGGATCCACCGAGACGGCGGGGGACAGCCCCCTGGAACGCGGTTATATGACGATTCTCGCCGGGGCTCGGGGCGTCGGGTGAAGCGTGTGCTCGCCATCGAGCTTCGACGCAGCCCCGTGCTGCTGTTCGCTCCGTGGCTGCTCGCGTTCGACCTGGGCATGTTGCTGGCCACCAGGGACAGCCGCTACTGGGCGGGCGACTGGCACGCGACCAGTCTCGCGATCGCGTTCCCCGTCCTGGTGCTGGCCCCTGCGCTTGCCGCGTGTGCGGCGTGGGTGGCCGGGCGTGGGCGGCGGCAGGGTTTCGCCATCCTCGACGCCGTCATGCCACGCCCGGCTCGGCATGCGTCGATCGTGCAGTGGGCGGTCGTGGCGGGTGTCGGTGTCGGCATCTATCTGCTCGGCGCGGTCGTGGCCGGTGTGCGAACCGCCGCCGAGGCGAAGGCCGGCCATATCTGGCTTTCCTACGTCCTCGTCGGCGCGGTGTCGCTGCTGGCCTACTCGGCAGTCGGTTACTGCGCCGGCCGGCTGGTTTCGTCCCGCTTCACCGCGCCGATCTGCGGGCTCGCGGTCTTCGGCTGGCTGGTTGCCCTGTCAACGACATCTCCGCGCTGGCAGCGGCTTGCGCTGACGGCCACCGACCCGCTACTGACCTCGCCGGCTCTGGCGGCCCGTCCCGTGGTTGTCGGCGCGCGGGTCCTGCTGGCCGGCGCCGTCCTGGTGTGTGCCGCGGCGCTCGTCGGCGCAGGTCGGGGTGGTGGGCGCGCACGGGTTGTGCGGGTCACCGCCCCCATCGCCGGGCTCGCGGCCGTGGGGCTGGTGGTGGTCGGGTTCGGCGGTGACAACCTCACGCCGCGCGGCGCACCCACCGCGGGCTACTGTCAGGGATCGGCGCCGCGGGTGTGCCTGTGGCCCGAGCATGCGAAATGGGCGGACGACGCGGTGGACGTCGCCGGTCGGCTCGCCGTCGCGCTGCAAGGGGTGGCGACACTCCCACCGGTCATCAACGAGGCCGGGCTCGGCGGAACACCCACCGAACCGGCGGGTGTTCCCGCGATTGTGATCAATACCGTCCCGGTGACCAGGGGCTCCCTGATCACCGGTCTGGTTGCCGGGATCGCTCCGACTCCTCCGCCGGCCTGCATGCTGGCCAGTGGTTCGCAGCGTTTCGATTCGGAGCGTTTCGAACGGTACCTGTTGGTCGGGGCCTGGCTCACCTATCAGGGTTCAGGGAGTGTGACTGACAACATCCGACCTGACCCGGAGCGGTTCGCGGAGTTGCTGCGTGCCTCCCCGGACCGGCAGCGATCCTGGATTCGGGACAATATTCCGCTGGTTCGCGCCTGCGACCAGCCTGTTACCGGACCGTCCGGCCCATGATGCGGCACTATGTCATCTCCCGACAGTTGCCGCGTTACGGCACATGGTTGCTGGTGACGGGCATGCTCGCAGCGGTTGTGGGACGTGTCATGCTGACCGTGCCGAGCCTGCGGGGCGGTGATCAGTTCCTCCTTCCTCTGGATCTGGTACTACCGGCCGCTGCCGCTGCCCTCGTCGGCCAGACCACCCGGTGTTTCATGGCCGATCTCGAACAGGTGGCCGCACGCGCAATTCGCGCGGTCCGGCTCGGCCACGGACTCGCCCTGGTCGTTGTGGCGATCGTCGCCTTCCTGCCCGCTATGGTCTGGAGTCAGGAAGGTCATGGCCACGGTGGCTGGGCAGTGCTGCGTAACCTGATCGGCTACATCGGGCTCGCCTATCTCGGGGCGCAGGTTTTCGGCGCCGGGCTGAGCTGGGTTGTCCCGCTCTTCATCGCTCTGCTCTGCCCGGTGTTCGGTATACGGGGACGGGCGGTACCCCTCTGGTGGGCGTGGCCGCTTCAACCCGCCGGCTCCGCGACCTCATGGGTATGGGCCGGGGGCCTCTGCGTGGCGGGAGTGGTCGCCTTCACCGTGCGGGCCGTGCCGCAGACCGCGGCCGAGGACCCGCTGGACCTCGGTTGACCGGGGTATGTCGGCCAGCTGATAGTGACGTGGTCGATGCGCTGTGGGAACGTGCTCGGCGAAAGCCGAAGGGTCCGTCCGAGGCGCAGCTCGGATGCACGGTTCGGAAACACCGCCGATGGTCCGCACCGGGTGTTGTCGCCGGAGCCGACAGCGGATTCCGACGCGCTGACCGACGCGCTGACCGGCGCACGGGCCGAGGGCGTGATGGTATGAGGGGGATCATGAGCATTCTCTCCAGGTCGAATGCGGCACCGTCGGAGAAGGCGACTGATCTCGAACCGTTACCTCGCCCGGCACTGTGGTTGCGCGAGCGGTTCACCGGTTACCTGTCGACCCGGGTCACCGATCACGACTTTCAGGCGGGATGGTCCGCCGGCCAAAGATCGCGCGATCATGGTTTCTTCGGCGCGTCCGAAGGCCACGAGGATGTTCCCGGCCGCTCCGATGCAACATCGGTCGAACTGGTCCTCACCATCGGCTTCGACGACCTCGAGGCGCTGCTGCGTGACCACGGCATACCTGGACGCCCGTCGGGAAGCGTGCGGGTCCCGTTTCTGTCGCGTGACGAGCTGACGGTCGTAGGCGGCGAGTTCGTGCTCGTCGACCCCGACCCCGATCAGGTCGAGACGTGGCATGTGCGCTATCGGCTGGATCTGGTCGCCGACGACGGCGAGCGGTACGTGCTCGACGGTTTCAAGACGCTGCACGACCGTCCCGGGTTTGACGCGTGGTCCGACACGACAACCCTCTACCTGACCCTGCGTACGGCCGGTGGCCAGGTACTCGGCGCGGGAATCGCGCGGGTCGAGCGCCGTGACTTCCTGCGGGCGCTGCGCGCGGTCGAGGTGCGGGGCGTTGCGGACCCCGGCCGCCGCCGCAGATACGAACTCGCGGTCGCGAAGTTGTTCGCCGGATACCTGCTGCGGATCTACGGCGGTCCCCTGGACGAGGCCCGCCGCTTCCCCGCCGCCCCGGGCCGCTCCCCGGCCAGCCCACCACGCAGGCAGTTACGCCTCCCGGCTCCCGAGATCCGCTGGTGCGGCGCGGGCAGCCACTGGCACGAGGGAAGCGACGTGGGCGCGGACGGCTGGCTGCGTCTCATCCGTTACCAGGGCGGGACGAGGGGGCCGGTCCTGCTGGCATCCGGGTTCGGTATGTCGACCGGGGCGTTCCTGGCCGACACGATCCGTACGAACCTGACCGAGTTCCTCGTCGAGCACGGGTACGACGTCTGGCTGTTCGACTACCGCGCGTCCATCGACCTGCCCTCGTCGGCCAGCCAGTTCACTCTCGACGTCATCGCCACCGAGGACTGGCCGACCGCGGTCGCGGAGGTCCGGCGGGTGACCGGGGCAGCCGACGTCCAGGCGTACGGGCACTGCGTCGGCTCCGGTTCGCTGCTGATGGCGTTGGCGACCGGCAGGTTGCCCGACGTCCGTTCGGCGGTCTGTGCGCAGTTCCCGCTGCATCCGGTCACATCACCGTTGAACAGGTTCAAGACCGAGCTGCATGTTGGGGAGGCGCTCGGTGATCTCGGACTGAAACTCGTCCGGCCGGGTCGGTTCACCCTCCCGAACGTGGCCGTCGACCTGGCGTTGCGGGCGTTGCCGATGGCCGGACCCGAACGCTGCGGTCAGGCGCTGTGCCGCTGGATCAACGGCATCTACGGCTGCACCCACCGACACGCGCGGCTGAACCAGGCCACTCACGAGGCGCTGAACGACATGTTCGGCGTCGGGAACGTCACCGCGTTGCGGCACCTTGCGCTGATGATGCGGGGGAGCCTTGTCGTCGATGACGCCGGCCGGGACGTGTACACCAGGAACCCGGAGTTCCTCCGGCTTCCCATCCGTTTCCTGCAGGGGACGGACAACTACATCTTCCTGCCGGACGGATCCGAGCGGACCATGCACTGGCTTCGTGAGGCCAACGGCCCGGACCTTTACAGCCGCAGCCTCCTGCCGGGTTACGCCCACCTTGACGCAATCATCGGCCGGGACGCCGACCGCGACGTCTACCCGCTCATCACCGGCCACTTCGAATCCGACGGTGCGGCCTGACCGCCGGGTGGGCGTCAGCCGGTGGTCGTGCGCGCGGCGATCGTCTCCACCGCTTTGAGGCCCAGCTCGGCGGCTGTCGCGAGCGCTGCCTCCCGGAGCTCGCCGGCGCGTTCCCGGTCGCCGTCGCGGTCTCTCGACATGAGCACGCCTGCGTACTCCACCTGGGTGAGGGCGACGAACGGTCGAGATCCCATGGCCTGGTGGCGATGTAACGCCGCCTCCAGATGGGCGCAGGCGGTGTCCCACCGGCCGAGCGTCGCGGCGAGCGCGCCGAGGTGGTGGGTGACGGCACCGAGAAAACCGGCCAGACCGACCGTGGCGTTGTGCCGGGCCAAGGGAAGGGCCAGGTCGTAGAGGGCCTGCGCCCACTCCCGGTCACCGACCGAGGTGGCCGCCCGGGTGAACGCGACGATCGTCCCCCACCACAGGTAGTTCTCGTCCAGCGTGCTCGGGGTGTCCGGGGAGAGGGTCCGCAGGAGTTCCCGCACCTGGTCGTCCGCGCCCCGTTCGGCGTTCACCCATGCCTTCATCGCCGGCCAGACCTGCATCTCCGACCGTCGGGCGGCGATGTCGCCGATGAGCGACCCAGCCTCGCCGAGGCTGCCCCGCAGCCACCGGGTGGGAATCGCCTGGCCGACACCGATGAGGTCCGTCTGTGCATGGCCGAGCTGGCGAAGCCGGGCGTGCAGCTCGTCGGTGAGCAGTTGGGCCTGGTCGTAGCGTCCTTCGAGCGTGGCCACCGCCACGTCCCACATGGTCGCCATCCGCAGGAACTCGGGATGGCGAAGTTCCCGGGCGAGATCGGCCAGGGTGGCGGCGGTATCCGCGGCCAGTTCGAAGTCACCGCGTCTGAACCGCGCGGACATCCTGACCCGTAATCCCTCCAGGAGGAGCTCGTGGTCACCCAGCTCCCTGCCGAGCCGCAGGATCTCGGCAGCGGCGGTGAGCTGGTCGTCCACGTCCCGGGGGCCGTCCAGAGCCCAGCAACGGTGGCACAGGACGGCGGCGAGTGTCGCCGGGTCGTCCACCCGGCGGGCCATCGCCACCGACTGCTCGCAGACGGCGACCCGCTCGGAGTACGGCCGCTCGTGGTGCGCCCAGTGGGCGAGCCGGCCGAGCACCCTGGCCCGCGCGGCGCTGTCGGCCTCACCGAGGCGTTCGAGTGTCTCCTCAAGGAGGGCACGTGCCCGCGGGTCCGGGCTCAGCGCCGCCGGTAGGACGCCCCCGTAGCCGATGGCGGCGCGGATGAACTGCCTGTCCGCGCGGGCATCGCGGGCTACGGTCGCCGCCTGCACGAAACACGCGTCCCGCGCCGGGTACTCCCCGGCCCGGCCATGGGCATCACCGAGGGCGAGAAGCAGCTCGCAGCGCAGCACCGGTTCGCCGCTGTGGCGGTCCGCCGCCTCCAGCGCCCGGCGGTAGTGCAGTACCGCGCTGTCGAAGGCCGCCTCCTCCAGCGCACGCTCGCCGGCGAGCCGCGAGTAGTGGATTACCTTGTCCGCGACAGCGGCGTCGGCGCACGCCCAGTAGTGGTGGGCACGTTCGGCCGGGCTGGTGCCCGGACGCGTCGCCAGCGCGTCCGCGATCCGCCGGTGCAGCCGGGCGGTGCGGGTACGACCCAGGTCGTCATGCAGGACCCGGCGCACGACCGAGTGGGCGAACAGGTACCGCGCCGGTACGTCACATGCCTCGTGTACCAGGCCGGCATCCACGGCCTCGTCGAGCAGGTCGAGCAGGCGAACGTCATCGATCACGGCTGCGGTCGCGAGGACGTCGATGTCGAACTCGTGGCCGATCACCGACGCCGCAGCGAGCGCGGTGGGGCATTCGGGGGACAGCCGGCCCAGCCGCCAGCGCACCAGGTCCCGCACGGTCTCGGGGATCTCCACGGCCAGGTGGCCGGCAGGCCTGTCGGTGGAATCCGGCGAGAAGGCACCGATGTCCACGAGATGGCGCATCATCTCCGTGAGGAAGAACGGGTTGCCCGCCGTGTCCGCCTGCAGTTCGCGGGCCAGCTGGACGCCTGGTTCGGCAAGCTTCCCGCCGGTGACCCGACCGAGCAGCGTCGCGGTCTGCGCGGCGTCGAGGCCGCTCAGCTGGACCCGGCGGCACTCGGTGTCGCGGGTGAGCGTTGGCAGGAAGGAGCCCAGCTCTGCATGGCCGGTACTGCGATAGGTGGCCACGACGAGCAGGGGGGTTGCCCGCGGCATCCGCATCAGATGCGCCAGCAGAAGCAGCGAGGAGCGGTCCGCCCACTGCAGGTCGTCGAGGACGATGAGCACGGGGCGCCGGGAGGCCATCGCGCGCAGCCAGCCGTCCAGGGCTTCGAACAGGCGATACCGTTCGGCCTCGGGGTTGCCGGGCAGGGGGGCGCCGACCACGCCGATGCGCTCGGCGACCTCGGGGAACAACCGGGAGATCTCGTCGGCGTGCCCGCGCAGCTCGGCACGCAGCACGGGCCTCGGGCAGGTGCGGGAGTACTCACCCAACGCCTCCCGGTAGGCCTGGTAGGGGGCGAGGACCTCCTCGTCCCAGCGGCCGTGCAGGACGAGCCCCCCGTCGCCGCGCGCCGTCCTCGCCACCTGCGCAGCCAGGGTCGTCTTTCCGATGCCGGGCTCCCCGCTGATCAGCGCGAGTACCCGGTGTCCCGAGCGGGCGCGGTCCCACGCCTCCCGCAGGACCCGCAGTTCCGACACGCGGCCGACAAAGGCGGTGCCCGCCATGGTGTGCAGCCATCCGAGGGGGGAGCCGTCCGGATGCTCGATGCCATCCGAACCATCCGAACCATCCGAACCGGACGGACCGGTGGCCGGACCGGTCGGCATCGAGGAGTCGGGGGTTCGCAGCGGGGGAAACGTGTCGGCCAGGCCGGGCACTACCAGCTGCCAGATCCGTTCGGCCCGGTCGAAGTCCTTCAGCCAGTGCTCGCCCAGGTAGCGCACGTCGAAGCCGGCGGCCAGGCCGTCCTCGACGAGCGAGTGTGTGGTTTCCGACAGCAGTACCTGGCCGCCGTGCCCGGCCGAGCACAGGCGGGCTGCCCGGTGTATACCGAGCCCGATGAAACGGCCGGTCCACGCGGTCGGTTCGGTGGTGTGGATTCCCATTCGGACGCGAACCCGAGCGCCGGGCGGCCAGGGGTGCGCCGCAAGCGCCTGCTGGGCCGCGACGGCAGCCGCCACCGCGTCCTTCGACGTGCGGAACATGACGAAGAACGAATCGCCCTGGGTGTCGATCTCCCGGCCGCCGACCGCTTCGAAGGCGTGACGCTGCAGGTGTTGGCATTCGGCCAGGATCGTCCCGTAGAGCTCGCCGTACTTACGGACAAGCCGGGTCGAACCCTCGATGTCGGTGAACAGCACCGTCACGGTGCCCGCGGACTCCGGGTCGGCGAAGGAGACGGCCTGCTGCTCGTCCGCGTCGGCTTTCCGGGAACGGGCCACCAGTCGTATCCGTCGACCGGGTTGCGTAGCGATCTCGTCCATGGCATGCGGCTGGTCGGCTGATCCGGAGGCGCTGGTACCAGCCACTTCACGTCCCCCCTGGGTTTCCTGGGCCTCCGGCGGTGCGCAGACCTGTCATCGTGCCGTATTCGGCCCGCTTCGCTTCCTCGGGGTTGCCGGCGGCACAAGAAGATCATGAGGGTGTCGTTCCTGGCCTGGTCGAGCTGTTCTGTGCCTGGTCGACATGCGTGGGCGAAACCCGGTGATGCCAAGCCCGTCCAGGGATATCAAAACATCTGTCGGGAACATGCAGGTAACGACCGGCCCGACTCCGGTGGGATGGTCGAGGTGGGCACCGGGCGTTGCCGTTTGTATACGAATGAATGGAAGTCGTTCGAATTTCTTCCATATCGGTAATCGGATCGCCACTTTTGGTTGTCGAGGGCATTGTCTGATCGTGGTCTCCTCCGACCACGGATCTTCCGTCGCGTCGACGCCGCGTGTCGGGATCATGTTCCGGGGTCGTCCGGTGTCACCCGACGTTGATCAACCGTGCATCATACCTGTCGGATGGGTGGGGGCGGCGCTGGTGCCCAGCATGCGCGATGATGTGAGCGAGGGGACGCGCAAGGCGTGGCGTGACGCGCCGGGCGCATCCTTGACCCTCGCGTTGGTCGTCCCTACTGTCCGGACCACGGCTTGGAAGTTGACATAACATTAACCGTCTAGCTGACGGTGAAGGTTGAGGCTTGCCGGCCGGTCCCCGCTCCATCCATTCGGCGCCGCCTTCCTCGCTGCACCGGCCGGCTGGGGCACGCCCCCGTCCGCCCACCGACGCCGCTGGAGGACCGACACCGCATGGCAGCTCCTCAGAACTACCTGGCGGTGATCAAAGTCGTCGGGATCGGCGGTGGCGGCGTGAACGCCGTCAACCGCATGATCGAGGTCGGCCTCAAGGGCGTCGAGTTCATCGCCATCAACACCGACGCCCAGGCGCTCCTGATGAGCGACGCCGACGTCAAACTCGACGTCGGCCGGGAACTCACCCGCGGGCTCGGTGCGGGTGCCGACCCGGAGGTCGGTCGCCAGGCGGCGGAGGATCACCGCGAGGAGATAGAGGAAGTCCTCAAGGGCGCCGACATGGTGTTCGTCACCGCGGGGGAAGGCGGTGGCACGGGCACCGGCGGCGCGCCGGTCGTGGCCAACGTCGCCCGGTCGCTGGGGGCGCTCACGATCGGTGTCGTCACCCGCCCGTTCACCTTCGAGGGACGGCGCCGGGCGACCCAGGCGGACTCCGGCATCGACGCCCTGCGCAACGAGGTCGACACCCTCATCGTCATCCCGAACGACCGGCTCCTGGCGATGACGGACCGTGACATCAGTGTGCTGGACGCGTTCCGCAGCGCCGACCAGGTGCTGTTGTCCGGTGTGCAGGGCATCACCGACCTCATCACCACCCCCGGTCTGATCAACCTCGACTTCGCCGACGTCAAGACCGTGATGTCACACGCGGGCAGCGCCCTGATGGGTATCGGGCGTGCCCGCGGGGACGACCGCGCCATCGTCGCGGCCGAACAGGCCATCGCCTCGCCGCTCCTGGAGGCGAGCATGGACGGCGCCCAGGGCGTGCTGCTGAATATCTCCGGCGGGTCCGATCTCGGACTCTTCGAGATCAACGCCGCCGCCGAACTGGTCGCGGACGCGGCCCATCCGGAAGCCAACATCATTTTCGGTGCGGTGATCGACGATGCGCTCGGTGACGAGGTCCGGGTGACAGTCATCGCCGCGGGCTTCGACACCGTCCAGGACCGCCGAACCCGCGGTCTGGCGAGCACCCGGCGGCCCGGCAACGGCCAGCCGACCGGACCCGGGACCACGGCGCCGGGGACACCCGGCGGCGGGCCGGGGTCCACCCCGCCCGGGACCTCGGCCGCCATCTCGACACCGTCGACCCCGGCCACGCCCACACCGACCTTCGCGCCGTCGACGCCGCAGACCCGGCCGGTGCCCGCCACGGCGGCCGCATCCACGCACACCCCTTCGTCGTCACCTCAGGCGACCCCGACGTCGACCTACTCATCACAGCCCACCTACAACCCGTCGTCGACCTTTTCCTCCTCCCAGTCGACCCACCCGCGGACGTCCGCGCCCGGGCACGTGGCGGATGTCCCCGACGACCGGGACTACGACCATGACGGACGGTCGGGGTCCCGACGAGACGGTGCCGAGGCAGACTCCGACCAGGGCTATCCGCCCTATCGGGAAGCGCGAGAGGGGCCGCGGCCGAGTTACCCGGCGCCGCGGCGTCCGGTTCGGCCGATCGCCGACGATGACGACGAGCTCGACGTCCCCGACTTCCTCAAGTGAGAGACGGGGCCGTCGTCCATCGGCCACGGCCGTCCTGATCGTCGTGTGGAACCGGATGTGATCGCGTCCGGCACGGGACACGCGGCATCCGCCGGCCGGCGCGAGGAGCTGCGACTCAACCTCGCCGACGTCCGCGACCGGATCGCCGCCGCGGCTGGCGCGGCCGGTCGGCCGGTCGGTGAGCTCACCCTCGTCGCGGTGAGCAAGACCTGGCCGGCGGCGGACGTCGTGATCCTCGACGCGCTGGGCGTCACCCACTTCGCGGAGAACCGGGACCAGGAAGCTCGTCCGAAGGTGGTGGACGTGACGAAATCCTTATTTGACGCCGAGGTTTCGTTGGTGTGGCCGCCAGGCCGGGCCGATGCCGGCCGGGTGGGCCGGCAGGACGCGGAGGCTTCGCCGGTATCCGTGCCCTGCTGGCATTTCGTCGGCCGACTCCAGCGCAACAAGGCCGCGTCGGTGGCCCGGTGGGCGGACTGGGTCCAATCGGTCGACCGGGCGCCGGTCGTCACGGCGCTGGCCCGCGCGGCGGCTGTGAACGGCCGTCAGCTGGCGGTGTGCCTGCAGGTGTCCCTCGACCCTGCGGGGTCGGGCACCGGGCGGGGTGGCGCGTTGCCGGCCGACATCCCCGCCCTCGGCGATCTCGTCGCAGGCAGCGGGGGCCTCGTCCTTGCCGGGGTGATGGGTGTCGCGCCGCGGGATGCGCCGGCTCGTCCCGCCTTCGCGAGGTTGCGTGAGGTTTCGGACGTGCTTCGACAAGGGCACCCGGATGCTTCGGCGATCAGTGCCGGTATGTCCGGGGACCTTGAGGATGCGGTGGCCGAAGGCGCGACACACCTTCGCATCGGGACGGCTTTGTTCGGTCAACGGCGTGGTGTCCCTTAGAGTCGCGCCCATGGGTGTCGCGCGCAGGGCGATGGTCTACCTCGGTCTGGCCGAGGAGGACGAAGACTACCTCGAGGACGACTACGAGGACGCTGGTCGTGACGACCGGCGTGAGATGCGTGAGCCCATACCCGTGGAGCGGTCGGTTCGTCGTATCGATGCACGTGAGGAGCCGGCTCCGATGTCGCGACGCCCCCCGGTGGAACAGCTCCGCCCGGCCGGTCCGGTGCCGATGCGCCGGCCGGCGGCGGCCGAGGAGCCGTCGCCGTATCGGATCACCACCCTGCAGCCGCGCAGCTACAACGAGGCGCGCCAGATAGGGGAGGAGTTCCGTGACGGTACGCCGGTTATCATGAACCTGACTGAGATGGATGACGTCGACGCCAAGCGGCTGGTCGACTTCGCCGCGGGCTTGGTCTTCGGGCTGCGCGGGTCGATCGAGAAGGTCACCAACAAGGTGTTCCTGCTCTCGCCGCACAACGTCGAGGTCACCGAGACCGACAAGCGGCGGATTCGTGAGGGTGGCTTCTACAACCAGTCATGATGCTATTGCAGTCACCACCGGACCCGGGTCCCCACAGGTACAGGAGAGCTCACCATCAGCACACTGGGTGATGTGATCTCCGCGCTCCTGCTGGTCTACTTCCTGTTGCTGATTGCACGCTGGGCGATGGATCTGGTGCTAGCTCTGAGCCACACCTTCCGGCCGACCGGAGTCCTGGTACTACTCTTTGAGTCCGTGTACACAGTCACCGACCCTCCGTTGAGATTCGTGCGGCGGTTCATCCCTCCCCTGCGGGTGGGTAGCGTTGCGTTTGACCTGGGTTTTTTATTGATCTTAATTTTGATCTGGGTCTTGCGGGGACTCGCGGATGGGCTGTGACGAAGTCGCAAACACGGCGAACGCGAGCGGCAGCCCGCCGCTGGACCGCCCTCCCCGGGGGAGCGGCGATGCCGCATCATGAGGAGGCGACGTGGCTCTGACGCCGCAGGACGTACAGAACAAGGTCTTCAGCCCGACCCGGTTTCGCACCGGCTACAACGAGGACGAGGTCGACTCCTTCCTCGATGATGTCGAGAGCGAACTCACCAGGCTGCTCGACGAGATCACCGATCTGCGCCGACAGCTTGACGAGGCCCGCCGCGCCGGTGGCGGTGGGCCAGGCGTACCCGCGCAGGTGCTTGAGGAGAACCAGCAGCTACGCAGGCAGCTGGAGGAGGCGCGGCGCCAGGTCGCCCAGGCTCAGGCCCAGGCGGCCCAGGCGGCTCAGGCGACCCAGGCCGCACAGGCCGCAGCCCGTGAGCGTTCCACTGCGCAACCGACAGCCGCGACCGCGGCGATGCCGGCGGTACAGCCTGCCGGCCAGGTCCCGGCCCGCACCGGCAACACCCAGCTGGACGCCGAGATCGAACAGCGCGTCGCCCGGACACTCGTGCTGGCACAGCGCACCGCCGACGAGGCGCTGCGGGAGGCCCGCAACGAGTCCGAGCGAGCGCGGCGCGAAGCCCGCTCCGACGCGGACCGCATCATCGGTGAAGCCCGGGCACACGTTGCCGAGCAGCTCGGTGGTCTGGAGGATGACAAGCGCCGCCTGGAAGGCCAGGTCGAGCAGTTGCGTGCCTTCGAGCGTGAGTACCGTACCCGGTTGCGCGCCTACCTCGAGATGCAGCTACGCGATCTTGATGGGATGCCGACGCAGCCGGCCGTCGGTGCCGGCGGCCCCCCGCGTCCGACGCTCAACCCGGGCACCGGGTCCCCGCAGCCTCCGGCTGGGATCGCCGCCGGTTCCCAGCAGGGTCCCGGCCCGGTCGCCACGTCCGCGTTCCCGCAGGGTTCCCCGCTGCCCGCGGGAGCGATGGCGCGGGGAAGCGAGAACGGCGGGGTCCGCGGCCCCGAGCTGGAACCGGCCCGGCGGGACGTCCCCGGAATCCAGGACTTCTGAAGGGCTGACCGGTAGACGCTCGAGGGCGTTCCCGTGCCCATCCCTGCCCCCGTACCCCTGACCCCCGGGGCGGTTGACATCGGGATTACTCGGCTGTGATCGTTCTCAGTGGTGTCCTCGTGCTGGTCTCCGCCGTGCTGCTCCTGATGGGGGTGGCCGGCGGCACCGGTTTCATCTATGCCGCCATCATCACCAGCCTGGTCGCGGCGGTGCTGTTGCCCCTCGGAGTACACAGACGTTCCCGGCGTCCACCACAGAACCGGTCCTGAGGACCTGCCCTGTGGTGGACGCCGCACCGTTACCGGTGTCAGCCGGTCACGGTGGCCCGGCCGAGCCAGAACGTCAACCCGAGATCCGGCGCGGTGTGCCCGTACCCCGTAGCCATGCCCTCGGTTGCGGGGCTCTCGGTTGCGGGGCTCTCGGTTGCGGGGCTCTCGGTTGCGGGGCTCTCGGTTGCGGGGCCCTCGGCGAAGGTCACGGCGAGGACTTCGCCCGCCACGGCCGCGCCGTGTTCCCGCAACGCCTCGGCGGTGTCGGGAGCGTCCGCCGACCACCGGACGTCGACCCGGTCGGTGATGTCCAGGCCGGAGGTCTTACGGGCCTCCTGGAGCACCCGTACGACGTCGCGGGCGATGCCCGCGCGGGCGAGTGCAGGCGTGATCTCCAGGTCTAGGGCCACGGACAGACCTGACTCCGAGGTCACGGCCCATCCCTCCCGCGGGGTCTCGGCGATGATGAGATCATCCTCGCCGAGGTCGATCCGTTCGCCGTCCACCTCGACCGTGAGGCGGCCGTCGACGGGTGGGCCGGCGGCCGCGGCGACACCGACGGCGGCCGCGATGGCCGGGGTCCGCTTGCCGAACCGGCGGCCCAGCGCCCGGAAGTTCGGCTTCACGGTCACGTCGACCACGTCCGCGGCAGCGGCCTCGACCGTGATGACGTTGAGCTCGTCGGCGATCTGCGCACGCAGGTCCGCGGGGAGGCCGGCGAACTCGGGCGCGGCCACGACGGCGCGCGCCAACGGCTGGCGGGTCCGCACGCCGCTGCTCGCCCGGGCGGCCCGGCCGAGCTCGACGACGCGGCGGACCAGGTCCATCCGGCCGGCGAGCCGCGCGTCCACGAGATCCGCCGACGCCTGCGGCCAGTCGGCCAGATGGACCGAGTCCGGGGCGCCCGGTCGGACGCCGACGACCAGCTTCGACCACAGCGCGTCGGTGAGGAACGGGATGAATGGAGCCATCAGCCGGGTCACGCCGTCCAGGCAGGTGTAGAGGGTGTCCAGAGCGTCCGGGTCGGCCTCCCAGAACCGCCGCCGAGAGCGGCGCACATACCAGTTGGACAGGTCGTCGACGAAGCGGGTGAGACGGCGGCCGGCACGCAGCGAGTCGAACGTGTCCAGCGCCTCGGTGACCTCACAGATGGTCGAATGCAGCTCGGACAGCGCCCACCGGTCGAGCACGGGCCGCTCCGACGGTTCGGACCCGGGCGCGCTTCCCGGTGTCCAGCCGCCGGCATTGGCGTAGAGGACGAAGAACGACGCGGTGTTCCAGTAGGTCAGCAGGACCTTGCGGACGATGTCCTCGAGCGCCTCGTGGCCGACCCGACGGTCCGCCCACGGTGAGCCGGCGGCAAGCATCAGCCAGCGCACCGCGTCCGCGCCGTGCTGTTCGAACAGCTGATGAGGGTCGAGGACGTTACCGAGATGCTTGCTCATCTTGCGGCCCTCGGTGTCGAGGAGAAGGCCCAGGCACAGCACGGTCTCGTAGGCGGAGCGGTCGAACACCAGCGTGCCGACGGCCATCAGCGTGTAGAACCAGCCACGGGTCTGGTCGATGGCCTCACAGATGTACTGCGCCGGGTACTGGGCCTCGAACTGCGCCTGGTTGCGGTGCGGCGCACCCCACTGGGCGAACGGCATCGCCCCACTGTCGTACCAGACGTCGATCACTTCGGGGACGCGCCGGGCCACCGCCGCACACGTCGGGCAGGGGATCGTCACCTCGTCGACGAACGGCCGGTGCGGGTCGAGGGCGGACAGATCCCGCCCGGCCAGGGATGACAGCTCCAGCAACGACCCGACACAGGTGAGGTGGGCCGGGTCGGCGGTGCAACGCCAGACCGGCAGCGGCGTACCCCAGTAGCGGTTGCGCGACAGCGCCCAGTCGACGTTGCCTCGCAGCCACTCGCCGTAACGGCCGTGCTTGATCCGTCCCGGGTGCCAGTCGGTGCGTTCGTTCTCCTCCATCAGCCGGTCCGCGACCGCGGTCGTCCGGATGTACCAGGACGGCAGCGGGTAGTAGATCAGCGGTGTGTGACAGCGCCAGCAGTGCGGGTAGCTGTGGGTGTAGGCCTCGGCCCGCCACAGCACCCCGCGGGAACGCAGATCGTCGACGAGGGTCGCGTCCGCGTCCTTGAAGAACAACCCGCCGACCATCGGGGTGCCGGCGAGGAACCGGCCGTCGCGGCCCACCGGGTTGACCACGGGCAGCCCGTACGCCCGGGCGACAGCGAGGTCCTCCGCGCCGAAGGCCGGAGCCTGATGGACCAGACCGGTGCCGTCGGTCGTGGTGACGTAGTCGGCGAGCACCACCGAGTGCGCGACCGCGGTCGTCGTCGCGCCCGTCCCCGCGCCCGTCGGTCGCCCGGTGGCCGCGGTCGTCGTCGCGCCCGTCGGTCGCCCGGTGGCCGGGTTCGTGAACTCCGCCACGGGCAGCAGCTCGAACGGCCGGGCGTAGGTCACACCGGCGAGATCGGTCCCGCGGATCGTCTGAACCACCTCGGCGTCCGGTCCCACCGCGGACGCGAGCAGGGGCTCGGCCACCAGCACCAGCTCGCCGTCACGCCCGCCGGCGCCGGTCCGGGCGACCACGTAGGTGACATCCGGATGCACCGCGACCGCGGTGTTGGACACCAGCGTCCACGGGGTGGTCGTCCAGACGAGCAGGTTCACCCCGGCCTGCGCGAGCGGGCCAGACGTCACCGGGAACCGGACGTACACCGAGGGGTCGACCACGTCGGCGTAGCCCTGGGAGACCTCGTGGTCGGACAGGGGTGTCTCGTCTCGGGGGCAGTACGGGGTGACCCGGTGGTCCTCGACGAGCAGCCCCTTGTCGAAGATCTGCTTGAGGGACCACCAGACGCTTTCGATGTAGGGGGTGTCCATGGTGCGGTAGGCGTCGTCCAGATCGCACCAGTAGCCCATCCGCTCGGTCATCCGGGAGAAGTCCGCGACGTGGCGCAGCACGGACTCGCGGCAGCGGGCGTTGAACTCGGCGATGCCGAAGTCCTCGATGTCGTTCTTGCTGGTGAAACCCAGCTCCTTTTCCACGGCGAGCTCGACGGGCAGGCCGTGGCAGTCCCAGCCGGCGCGGCGCGGGACGTGGAAGCCCCGCATCGTCCGGTAGCGGGGGAACAGATCCTTGAAGACCCGGGCCTCGACGTGATGGGCGCCAGGCTTGCCGTTCGCGGTCGGCGGACCCTCGTAGAAGACCCAGCGCGGCCCGTCGGCGGTCGCGTCCAGGGAGCGCTGGAAGACCTTCAGGTCCGTCCAGCGCTGGAGGACCTCATGTTCCAGAGCGGGTAGGTCGACCTGGGTCGGCAGCGGCGGGAAGGCCGGCGTCCGGCTGACCGGCGTTTCGTTGACCGGCGTTTCGTTGGCTGGTGTTTCGTTGGCTGACATGAGGGTCTCCGTCGGGGATCAAGCTCCAACGGAGGGACGACACCCCGCGGTTCCCGGCCGTCGCCGGGGCGCGGTGGCACCGCGGTACCACCCTCCTTGCCTTCCAGGATGCCGGCTCGCGGTCACCTGGACGACCTCTCTTCACGCGCGGTGCCGGATCTACTGGGGGCTTGTACGACCCTGTTCTCCCGGCAGCTCGGGGTGATGTTCACGACGCGCTGGCCACCGGGCTTGCACCGTCCCCGGCTCGCTCGACGCCCGTCACCGGCCGTCCTGGCTGCGCCCGCCGCTACTCGTCCCGTCAACGCCGTCCGCTACAACCAGCGTAGTGGACGGACCGCATCCCCGGTTCAGGGCCTGCCGGTGCCCGTCTGGTGACGGTGGGGGTCAACGTCGCCCGCACGGTGGTCGCCCGCACGGTGGTCGCCCGCACGGTGGTGGTCGGAGCCTCCCAGGGGATGTACCTCGGCGGGTCGGATCCCCTGGCGCTGTCGTGGCCGGCGGGACGCCCGGCGGGGCGTGGGGCCGTACACGATCCCGGCGTCACCGCGTAGCGCCCGGACCGGCCAGTAGGCGGCACGGACCAGACCGGTACAGCGGCGCAGTGACAACCCCAGCGCACGGGTTCCGAACGGTCCCCGGTAACGGTCGACCTTGTGGACGAGGGTGTGGCATTCATGACAGATGGGGACCAGGTCGCGGTTGGACTCGTGACCCGACCCGGCCCGGAAATAATCGACGTGGTGTGCGTGGTAACCGACGCCGGACGGGCCGTCCCGCCATGGTTTCCCGCAGATGTGACAGGGACGCTTGCCGGTTTCGGAAAGCCATCGCCGCCGCCTGGCCTTCCACTCCGGGCCGCCGACGTACTCGCCGTGGCTGCGGTAACCATGCAGCCTGAGGGTGATGTGGAAACGTCCCCGTTCGATCCGCCGGTCCAGATGCCCCGCGATGCTGAGCGCCGCGCAGCTGGCCAGAACCACGCCGATCCAGCCCAGGGCGGCATGCCCGGACGCCAGACGCCACCACAGGTCCACCACGCGCCCTGCTGCGTCCCACAGGGCGCCGGTGACCTTCGCCACGATGTCCACTCGATCCACCTCGTCCTCGACCGTGGCAGCGATTATGTCCGGTTCTGTATGACGGTGGGACTGATCTGACGCGCGTTGGCCTGATACGCCCGGATGGCAGCCTGTCCGCACCGGGTCGGGCCGGC